>NZ_PEAZ01000022.1:0-665 GCF_002734245.1 Sphingobacterium sp. 1.A.4 | reverse complement strand
TCTGCAAGATGGGGATGGGCCAGGTCAGAAAGGTGCTGTACATGGCGGCAATATCCGCCATCAGGAGCAACACCGCCTGCAGTGAGCTCTATGGGAGGTTGATGGAAAAGGGAAAGCCGCTCAAGGTCGCGATCATAGCAGTGGTGAACAAACTGATCAAACAGGCATTCGCCATCGCAAAATCTGGAAAGGGCTACATCGCAAAAGCGGCCTAATCAGAATATTATTTGGAGAAAATTTAATTTATTATTTGGATATATACACAGTTCATTGCGAGGAGGCACGACGAAGCAATCTTTTTTGTCATGCTGAGCGAAGTCGAAGCATCTGTTCGAATACTAACAACCGGACAGATCCTTCGACGATGCTACCAATGACATGTTGTATAACCTATTGTTAATCAGGTCAATGTATCTTATCTAATTTCATATCGAACTCCAGTGCCAACCTGTTTAGGTACTTTTCCTTCTGCTTTTTCAATTGTGTTTCATAGGTCTGCACCCCTTGTTCCACATAGGTAGTCCCCTTTACCATCAGTCGCCAATACTGTGCTGCCAATTTGTTGGCCATGGCCTTGATGGCGATCATAGGCCCTTTTCTGGCCCGAAGCCGTCGTCCGAATTCCCCGATCGCTATTTTCTTGCTCTGTAGGAGTCCCTGTGCAA
>NZ_PEAZ01000021.1:0-666 GCF_002734245.1 Sphingobacterium sp. 1.A.4 | reverse complement strand
CGGCCGCCAGACCAAACAGGTCCCCGGACGGAAGACCGATGTAAAGGACTGCCAATGGATCCAGCAGCTGCACAGCTATGGACTGCTGAACCGCTGCTTTGTGGCCGAAGGGGACCAAAAGGAGATCCGCAGCTACCTGAGGCTGAGGGAGGACCTGCTGCGGAACGCCGCCATGCATGTCAACCACATGCAGAAGGCCCTGGTGGAAATGAACATCAGGCTTCCCGAGGTACTGAGCCAGATCCATGGAGCAAGCGGTATGGCCGTCATCGGTGCCATCCTGTCGGGCGAGCGCGATCCTGGTGTCCTGCTGTCCCTGTGCCATACCAGGCTGCGCAGGACCAAGTCCCAGGAGATCCTTGCCGCCCTGGAGGGTTTCTATACAGAAAGGGGTGTGTTCGCCCTAAGGATCGCCCATGAGGCCTATCTGTTCTACATGAAGCAGATTGCCGAATGTGACCATAAGCTGGAAGCCCTGCTGCAGAAGGGCGGCGATGGCGGCAAAGGGACCCAGTCAGGGCCCAGGAAACCGATACGGCACAACAGGCCGGACATCAGGGACCTTGGCGCCCATCTGCTGGACCTCTTCCAGGGCAGGGATGCCACCATATTGCCCGGGATCACGGACTATACCTGGATGCAGATCTACAGCGAGACGGGAAACGA
>NZ_PEAZ01000020.1:0-672 GCF_002734245.1 Sphingobacterium sp. 1.A.4 | reverse complement strand
CATGTTGCCAGTAGTGCTGCGGAGTCCATTAGAAATGTCCCGAACCGAATCCGCAGAGGATAAATGGCAGAATAGCATGCTCACAAAATGTGTCCAGCTGTTGATGCCCTTATGATGCTTGTCGGATTGGTATTGTTGAACCAATCTGCCAAAAATGTCTCGATCGATTAGACCCAAAATCTGGGAAAATACGTTTATATTTACCATGGCGATGGAGGTTTTTTTAGCGAAATAAATATAGCATTCCCTGCTATATAAATCCACCGCCATTTTTTCCATCGTTTAGGACGCTACTGAAAAAACATAAATTATAATTTATTAATAGCTTATCTTTAGTTTATCGAGAAAAAAATTTTTAAGATTTTAAGAAATGAAGGTGTAACCCTCCCGAAAATTCGGACTGTCTGAAACGCGAAAATTCGTAACTTAGAACAGTACAATGAAAAAGACAAGAATCAGCGAGAGCCAGATTGTTTCTGCGATCAAGCAACATGAATCGGGTAAAAGCACTTCGGACATCTGCAGGGAGTTGGGTGTCCACCAAGCAACCTTTTACACTTGGAAGAAGAAGTATTCCGGGATGGACAGCCAAGAGCTGCGCCGTATGAAGGAACTGGAGGAAGAGAACCGCCGTCTCAAGCAGATGTATGCGGACCTCGCCCTGGACCACAA
>NZ_PEAZ01000019.1:0-678 GCF_002734245.1 Sphingobacterium sp. 1.A.4 | reverse complement strand
CTGGGCCCTGACTGGGTCCCTTTGCCGCCATCGCCGCCCTTCTGCAGCAGGGCTTCCAGCTTATGGTCACATTCGGCAATCTGCTTCATGTAGAACAGATAGGCCTCATGGGCGATCCTTAGGGCGAACACACCCCTTTCTGTATAGAAACCCTCCAGGGCGGCAAGGATCTCCTGGGACTTGGTCCTGCGCAGCCTGGTATGGCACAGGGACAGCAGGACACCAGGATCGCGCTCGCCCGACAGTATTGCACCGATGACGGCCATACCGCTTGCTCCATGGATCTGGCTCAGTACCTCGGGAAGCCTGATGTTCATTTCCACCAGGGCCCTCTGCATGTGGTTGACATGCATGGCGGCGTTCCGCAGCAGGTCCTCCCTCAGCCTCAGGTAGCTGCGGATCTCCTTTTGGTCCCCTTCGGCCACAAAGCAGCGGTTCAGCAGTCCATAGCTGTGCAGCTGCTGGATCCATTGGCAGTCCTTTACATCGGTCTTCCGTCCGGGGACCTGTTTGGTCTGGCGGCCGTCGACCAGCCAGACGTCAAGCCCTCCGGCGTGGAGGATATCGTAAAGGATGAACCAATAGGAACCCGTGGCCTCCATCGCAACGGTGTCCACACCATGGGAGAGCAGATAGTCCAGGGCTTCGCGAAAGTTACGGGTAAAATTACGGGTAAAA
>NZ_PEAZ01000018.1:0-684 GCF_002734245.1 Sphingobacterium sp. 1.A.4 | reverse complement strand
GGTCCGGGCAGCTATGAGGTCCTTCAGCAGCAGTAGCTCCCTGTCCAGAGGGGCGCTTGCCCTGAGGGCATCGGCCTCCTTGAAGGCATAGTTCGCTAACCTGATGCTGTCTATCTTATCGTTCTTCCCCCTGGCTATGCCAAAGCTCCATTTGATGTGCGCCGCATTGCCTATGTGCAGGGGAAGCTGTTGCTGGCTGCAGAAGGACCAGATCAGGCGGTGGTAGATACCCGTATTCTCCATCACGACAAGCGAGTTGCCGTCCATGGTTACACCGTTTGCGGTGAGCCAACGATGGAACCCTTGGATGCCCTGGGGTGTATTGTGGAAAACCGAACTGATGGGGGACTGTTTTTTGTGGTCCAGCACGACAAGGAGACTTGCGTCGAAATGGTCCTTTGAAACGTCGATGCCAATGAAAGAGTGGGGATTGTTTGCCATGTGATCTGTTTTTTATAGTTTTGTACAGATTACCTAGTTTTTACCCCATCGATCCTAGTCCTTAATAATGGGTATTGCCCTAATTGTTATCTGGTCACTAAGGGAAAAAACGGTAGMGGATTTGATCATTGCCTAGGTATAAAAACCTTCACGGAAAGAGAATTTGCCGCTACCGTTTTAGGTAATCTTTCTAAAAGGCTAACTTAAACAATTAACCCTTTCTATTATTATACAAATCTAAAG
>NZ_PEAZ01000017.1:0-691 GCF_002734245.1 Sphingobacterium sp. 1.A.4 | reverse complement strand
TGTCTTGTCCTTATATAGCTATACAGATTATTGGTTTAATTCTGAATTGATTATACAGGCAAATTTGGTAATACTATATGTACTATACAAACTCTTTCTTCACTATTGGATATTTTTTTGGTCTCCATCTCTTTCTGAGCGCACCTGATCTCATGTGTGCCTGTTCAGGGGTGAGGTAGTCACAGCTCGCGTGCGGCCTCAGGTTGTTGTATACCCTGATGTTCTCCCGTATCTTTCCGGTGGTCTCCCTCAGGCCACCCTGTGATGCGTAGAGGTCGAACTCCGCCTTCAGTATGCCGTTCACCCGTTCGGCTATCGCGTTCTCGTAGGGATCCCCGTTCTCGGTCATGCTGACCGCTATCCCGTTGGAGCGCAGGATATCCACATAGCCTTTGCTACAGTACTGCGAACCCCGATCGGAGTGGTGTATCAGACCCTTTCCCGGATACTGCCTCTGCCGCAGTGCCATCTGCAGGGCATCGATACATCCCTGTGCCGAGAGGTCGCCCCTGAACGCCCAGCCCACTATCTTCCTGGAATAGGCATCGGTGATCAGGCTCAGATATCCCCAGCGCCTGTTGAGCTGTACATAGGTGATGTCGCTTACCCAGACCTGCTCGGGACGCTCGACCGCAAGTCCCTTTATCAGGTTCCCGTACTTCTTCATCCAGTGCCGCGAATCGGTGGTGAC
>NZ_PEAZ01000016.1:0-701 GCF_002734245.1 Sphingobacterium sp. 1.A.4 | reverse complement strand
ATAAAAGCTTTGTCTTTCCACTTTTTTGCCCATTTTCTGAGGTTATGGGCAATGGCCATCAATCCGAACTCCACAGCGACTTTCTCCAGTCCTTTCATTGTGAACCGGGTAAACCTGTTGTTGCTTTTCATCTGACCGAAAACAGCTTCCACTTCTATGGGTCGCTTGCTCCGATGGTACATTCCCTCTTCCGATAGCAGTCTTTCCCGGGCTTTATCCTTGAGCTGATTGAGCCTGTGGTTCACTTCAATGAGCCGATCGCCTTTAGCTTTATGGCACCCACTGCGCATCGGGCAGCCCTCACATCGCCGAGCCTGGTAACAGCTGACCTGGGCAGTGTATCCGTTGGCACTGACTCTGGTTGCATGACCGATAAAGCTGAGCTTCTGTCCTGCCGGACACACATAAAAGTCCTCCTGCTGGTTGTAATATAGGTTCTGTACCGAGAAAGGATCCTGTTTATCCTTGCGCTTTTGTTCCATATGGAAGTAATTGTACTTCACAAAAGCGGTTATACCCTGTCCTTCCATCAGCTCGTAGTTCTGCTCGCTACCATATCCGGCATCTGCGACGATGGATTCACTCTGTTTTCCGTAATGGGACTCAAAGCCTTCCAGGTGTTCGGGCAGGGTTGTGGTATCTGCGGCCGTTTGATGGATGCTATAATGGGTGATGAACTGCTCTTCGGTGCTGATCTGGGT
>NZ_PEAZ01000015.1:0-715 GCF_002734245.1 Sphingobacterium sp. 1.A.4 | reverse complement strand
AGGAGCGTTCCAAGCTGTTAAGGAAAGCGATATATCAGATAGATGAGGACTACAAAGGGCGTCTGCCACAAAAGAACGAGTCCAACGACCTGGACCAAGAACTTACCTACTGCAGGGAATTACAGAGAGTGCTGGATCAGGATCAATCCATCAGTGAAATACCGGCTGTAAAGGAAAAGCTGAACCTGTTGAAGGAAACCATCGAGGACACAAAGGAATACTATCTGCTCTCTAAGGACGATGAAGCCAGGCTTGGATATAAATCTGTAGACAGCAGTTTCTTTGGTTATAAAACACATYTGGCGATGACCGAGGAACGCATCATCACAGCAGCGGTCGTTACTACGGGCGAAAAAGGTGATGGTCCGGAACTGCCCCGGTTATTGGAGATCAGTAGGCAGAATGGAATGGAAGTGGATACTATAATAGGTGATGCTGCATATTCTGGAAAGGACAACCTTCAACTGGCAAAAGAACAGAACATTGATATCATCGCTAAATTGAATCCAGCAGTTAGCCAGGGATGCAGGAAAGAGGGAGAACACTTCCACTTTAACAAGGACGCAGGGATGTTTGTCTGTCCAGCAGGCCATTTGGCTATCAGAAAAGTTCGGGGAGGAAAAAAGAACGGAGTGAGCAATCAAGTTGATAGCTATTTCTTTAATGTAGAGAAGTGTAAGGTTTGCCCACTTAGAGAAGGATGTTACAAGGAAGG
>NZ_PEAZ01000014.1:0-723 GCF_002734245.1 Sphingobacterium sp. 1.A.4 | reverse complement strand
TGATCGATGAAGTTAGGATCCTAAAAGTCATTCCAGTTATAAATCGCGGAGATACCATCCAATTTAATATGCGAGCTTTTAGTGTGCCTGAAAAAGCGATGTTGGAAGATGCATTGAAAATAATGCCTGGCTTTCAGGTATTAAGGGATGGTACCACTTATTTCAATGGTCGAATGATCACATCGGTACAGGTCGATGGAAGGAAGTTCTTTGATGGTAACCTATTGATGGCCACGAAGAACCTCCCTGCCGATTTTGTGAAGCATCTGGAGGTTATCGATGACTATGGGGATGTTTCTCAAGAAAAAGGGATCAAGAACTCAGAACCTGAAAAGATCATCAATATCGTACTGGAAGATAATAAAAAGAAGATCACTTTCGGACAAGCAACCTTAGGCGGTGGAACCAGCGAAAGGTATATCGGTAGTGTCGGAGTCAATAAATTCAACGATGGCCAGGAAATTTCGGTGGTCACATCGGTCAATAACACCAATACCAGTCTGTTTACTTTCGGTAGCCCAGATGGGGCAGGAGGCAGATCTTCCGGATTGGGGGATGTGGGAGATTTTTCCGATCAATCCGATGGATTGAACAAGTTGTCCTCCATTGGTATCACCTTCTCCCAGAACCTTAATAAGTACATCTCCTTATCTGGGGGCTATACTTACCAGAACAGACAGAACATTACCGAGGGTAATTCTTTGCTGACCTCCTCCTATTATG
>NZ_PEAZ01000013.1:0-736 GCF_002734245.1 Sphingobacterium sp. 1.A.4 | reverse complement strand
TTGTTAAAGTGGAAGTGTTCCCCTTCTTTCCTGCATCCCTGGCTAACTGCTGGATTCAATTTAGCGATGATATCAATGTTCTGTTCTTTTGCCAGTTGAAGGTTGTCCTTTCCAGAATATGCAGCATCACCTATTATAGTATCCACTTCCATTCCATTCTGCCTACTGATCTCCAATAACCGGGGCAGTTCCGGACCATCACCTTTTTCGCCCGTAGTAACGACCGCTGCTGTGATGATGCGTTCCTCGGTCATCGCCAAATGTGTTTTATAACCAAAGAAACTGCTGTCTACAGATTTTATATCCAAGCCTGGCTTCATCGTCCTTAGAGAGCAGATAGTATTCCTTTGTGTCCTCGATGGTTTCCTTCAACAGGTTCAGCTTTTCCTTTACAGCCGGTATTTCACTGATGGATTGATCCTGATCCAGCACTCTCYGTAATTCCCTGCAGTAGGTAAGTTCTTGGTCCAGGTCGTTGGACTCGTTCTTTTGTGGCAGACGCCCTTTGTAGTCCTCATCTATCTGATATATCGCTTTCCTTAACAGCTTGGAACGCTCCTTGAGGACTTCCAATGCTGAATAGGGGTTAGATCTGGAATGGGTATGGGTCGCGTCTACGATGATGGACCTTGATTTTATAATACCCTTTTCGAGAGCGATCGTTACGGTCTTGTTGATTAACAGGTTCAATAGATCCATGTCCTTTAATCGTAGTTTACGGAATTTAGTGAGCGAA
>NZ_PEAZ01000023.1:0-107920 GCF_002734245.1 Sphingobacterium sp. 1.A.4 | reverse complement strand
TAAAACCATTAAAAAACAAATTTTCAGAAATCCTTAGAACAAAAATGACCGAGTAAGATAAATCTTGTACTCAGTCATTTCTTTAAATCTCATTAAAAAGTTGAGACTTTTTCAGTGCCCTCAAATGTATTCTTAGCCTTTTTTCATGGTGTAACATATGGTACAACCAAAAAAATTATCATATTTGCACTATTAATAACACCATGCTAAATTATTTAAAAGACATTACTTTTAAGGCGAACGACGTCTTTTTAAGGGCTATAGACATCCTGATGAGGAACTATGTTTCTATTGCAGGGATATCCGGAAAATACCAGACAGGTATTTTCTATGTTCAGAATGAAGGAATCTTATACCATAATGCCTTGACATCCAACGATAGTATTGATGAACATATCCAGGATAATGCGGTGGTGATGTTAAGATTAGGACTGGATCTGAGTGACAAAACGCTGTTAGATTCCTTGACTTTGGATGCTGGAGCTACCTATGGATTCGACCGCGTAAGATCGGTGTATGACATGCAGAAATCACCGGGTTTTATAGCTAATCTTTACCTGGGCTATAAGCGGTTTTTCCTGGCGAATAGTCTCTACCTGGGGAAAGCGGTGAACCTACCTCAAGGAGATCCTTTCTACCATCGCGATACCTATAACCGCCTGGATCTGGGTTGGATCCCTTTCCAAACGGACAGAATAGAAGGAAAGTTTTCTGCTTCCTTCCATATTTCGGATGGTTTCTTTGATAACCAGCAACAGTTTACCCTACGGTATCGATTTGGAAAGGATTGGTAATTTTTCCCCTATTTGGCGGTTAGTTTATTATGGATCATCCGGTAATTGTATTGTTGGATGAATGCCTGGACCGTAATCTTCATATCTTCCTGTACGGCTGCTTCCTTACCCAATAAGTTCTTCTTCAATAAAGCATCCTGGCGCAGGTTGTATAAGGATTTTACCTCATCATTGTCATAGGTCATGAAATAATCGCCTTTGAAAATATTATAGGAGCCACCGCCAATGTTACTGATAAGGAAATTGTTGGTGTCCGGTACAAAGGCATCAAACCCAAAGGAAAAATAGGGCTGGTCATAGCCTAGGTAATTTAATACGGTAGGCATGATATCGATCTGTTGCACCAATTTATCCGACATTCCTTTCAGCTCTCCTCCTGGATAATAAAAGATGATAGGAATGGAAAATGAATTGGGTAAAGTATGGTATTCATCGAAAAAACTCATACTGGCATGGTCAGCACAGATCACAAACAGGGTATTGTTGTACCAAGGTTTTGTTTTTGCTGTTTCAAAGAAACTTTTCAGGGAATAATCTGCATAGCCGATCGGTTCATGGAGGGCCAAGGTTCCTTTCGGAAATTTCCCTTCGTACTGTTCAGGGACTTTAAAGGGATGGTGAGAGGATAGGGAAAAGAAACTGCTGAAGAAAGGTTCTTTTAGGTTATCCATTTCATTGGCCATGTACTGCATAAAGGGTTCATCCCAAATACCCCAGATCCCATCAAAATCTGCATCGTTGTTGTATTCCGTTTTTCCGAAATACTTTTTGATACCCGCCAATTGCATATATGCGGAAAAACCCATGCTACCGTTTGGTGCACCATGGAAGAAAGCGGTTTCATAGCCTTTATCGCCTAAAAGTTTGGCGATGCTGGTTGTTTTATTGCCCGAATAGATGGAGAGTACAAATGGTTCTCCGATGGAAGGGATTCCTGTAATAACGGAAGGTAGTGCATCGATGGATTTGCGACCATTGGCATAGGAACGGTTAAAGGTATACGACTGGGTAATCAAGGAATCCAAAAAGGGGGTATAGCCTTTATAGTTTCCTCCATCCAATTGTTTATTATAAAAACCAATATGCTCCTTTCCAAAACTTTCCAGGATCAGGAAAACCACATTCAGCTTATTGAAGTTGCTGGAATCTTTGGGCTGATGGATAACTGGATAAATGTTTTCCAGGTCTTTTTCGGAAAAATAATTTTTCTCCTTATAGGTCACTGCTTTAAGGGTTTTCAGAACGGAAAAAGGGGTGTTGAGCACAATGTTCATCTCCTCCGGAGATTTGACATAGTCTCCGGCATTACTCAAGGTAATTGGTCGTGTACTGTGCGCCCATCCTCCCCTAACGCCTCCAATAAAGAAAAAAGCAACCAGCAGTAGACCTACCGTTTGAACCGCATAGAATGGCCAAGCCAGTTTTTTGGGACGCTGTAATTTGATCAGGTCATACCCTTTCGCCAACAACCAGGCGATCAGGACAAAAACGATCAGCAGGTACCAGTAATCGATCAGAAAATCTATGGTGAGCCTCAAAAGGTTATCTTCGTTAGCGAATTGGCTAAAAACAGTCCCTGTTGTCCTCTTCAGGGTAAAAGGGTAATAGGCATAATCGATAAGGTTCAATCCAATCCCGATGGAATTGCTGACTACAAAAAGCCATTTGCCAATCTTTTGATATTTTGGATGGTATTTGAACGGAATGGGCAAGGCGAACATCAAAATATAAAGGATATTGATGTAGAAAAGCGCCACAATATCAAAACGGATCCCCCCAAACATCATGTACATCAGCTCACTGGTACTTATCCCAGGAAATTGGCTGAGGTTGATCCAGTAAAATCCCAACCGTAAAACGGCATAAATAATAAGCATCGCTAGAATCCGAAGGCTAATAGCGATATAGGGTCCAAACCAGCTGTTTAACTTAATCATGTTAATAATTCATAAAGTCTTGGTAGACTTCTTGGTAATATGCTTTTGCAATATTCAATAGACTATCGGTTTTGGCCTTTGGATAGTCTTTGTTTTTCATATAATTGATGGAGTTTCCTACATGATCGTAGGAAATCTCCTGATCCTGCTGAATGATTCCAAAGGAATTTTTGGAATTGTAGAAGGCGATAGAAGGCGTTTGGGGATCCAGGAGATCTCGGCTCCATCTGTACCGATCTGCAGGTATCCCTAATTGCTTGAACAGTGTGGCCACCAGGTCATTTTGATTGCCTATTTTATCCACCTTTAACCCTCTAAAGGCAGGTTTGATCACCTCTCCAAAGAAAACCATCGGAATATGGAACCTGTTGGGGTGGGAAATATCAAATTTTTCACTCGGTAAACGGTGTCCATGATCAGCGACCAGTACAAACAAGGTGTTTTTATACCAGGCTGTTTTTTTGGCCTGTTCCAAGAAGTCCATGATAACGGAATCGGTATAATAAGCCGTACTCCGAAATTTGTCGGCATTGGATTTATCACCAAATTTATAGCCGTTGTTTAAGGTGAATGGCTCATGGTTGTTCAAAGTGAACAAGCTATAGAAAAATGGTTGTTTTTCTTTTTGGATATCTTTCAACATCCGTTTGAAAACCACATGGTCATAAACTCCCCAAGAGGATCGTTCTTCCAAAGGATTGAAGTTATGGTTATCAATAACCTCTTCCACCCCATGTGCCAACATAAAGGATTTCATATTGTAGAATTCGGATTGCCCACCATGGTAAAAAGCTGACCGATAACCTAAGCTATCCAATTCCTGCCCCATTCCCGGGAGGTTCTCATGCTTGTCGATGTATTTGATGATACTTTCTGGCCCTTGTCCCGGAAAAGCACTGAATATACCAATGATACCTTTGTCAGAGCGATCGGAAGTGGCGTAGATATGCTGGAAGGATACCCCCTGCTGCATTATCTTTTCCAGTTTAGGGCTTACCCCTTTTTCCCCGCCAAGCGATTCAACCAGATCTGCTGTAAAGCTTTCCAGAACCAATAAAACAATGTTTGGCCGGGTATTGGTCAAGATCTGTAAACTGGAATCTTGATCTTGGGTAAAAACAGGTTTTAATATTTCCTTTCTTTCCTCCGGTTCAAAATAGAGATAAGGAGAATGGTTTCTTCTATTGCTGCTGAAATATTCTTTCAACAAGGCATATTGGGTATTCACCGCAGCATGGTTATAGAATGCTTCGGAAGAAAAATAGGCCCTGCTAGGGTTTAGTGGTGCTCTACCATATCCACCGCGGATAAAAGTGAACAACAATCCAGCTATAAGAACAAACAGCAACACAACAGCGGTTGGTTTATGGAAATTACGATAGCGCAAGTTCTTGAACAGCGTTGTATATAACCAATAAGAAAGTCCTACCCCAAGAATTACCCCCATTATCGGAATGAATATTGGCGTCGATTCTGCAGAAGCTAAAGCGCCCATGGCATCTTCCAGAACGGCATCAACAGCACGCTTCGAAATCTTATCCCCCCACTCTCGGTAGATATTCACGTTGATAAACATGGTCAGGAAAAAGAGAATTAAGACCAACATGGTATATACATGTAATGGCTTCAGCCCCCATCTCATCTTGGGAATAAAATAGGAAAGGAAATATAAAAGAAAGGGAATAGCGCAGATGTACGCCGCTACGGAAAAATCTAGGGATAGTCCATGCCAATAAATCTCCAATACATCCATGAACCCACCTTCTCCGATCTTCTCCGAAAATGAAGCAATAAATACCGCCCTGTCGATAAAACAGATGATTAACCAAAAGGCAAAATACCGCAGTAAAATATTGAATTCATGGACAAGTCTTTGCATGAGTCTTGCTATTTTGACCGCCAAAAATACACTTAATAATCTTTAGCTAACACTTTCTTAACAATAATTTACAATTGGAAGGCTTTCCATGCATTAAATTATACCTCAGGCATGTGAAAAGCGGCGATTATTGCGTATTTTTGTATCCTTTTAGAATCTATTTAATACGTAATGAGCATAGCAAAGACCTACAGTCCCAAAGAAGCCGAAGAGAAGTGGTATTCTTACTGGATGTCGAATGGATTTTTCCGTTCGGTACCAGACGATCGTGAGCCTTATACAATTGTGATGCCTCCACCGAATGTGACTGGAGTATTGCATATGGGCCACATGTTGAATAATACGATCCAGGATGTGTTGATCCGTCGTGCCCGCATGCAAGGTAAAAATGCCTGCTGGGTACCTGGAACTGACCATGCATCCATCGCTACAGAGGCTAAAGTCGTCGCTATGTTGAAAGAGAAAGGCATCGATAAGAAATCCATCTCCAGGGAGGAGTTCTTGAAATATGCTTGGGAATGGAAAGAGAAGTATGGTGGCATCATCCTGAAACAATTGGAGAAGTTAGGTGCATCCTGTGATTGGGAAAGAACCAAATTCACCATGGATCCCGAACTTTCTGAGGCGGTTTTGGATACTTTCATCAAGTTCTACAAGGAAGGCTATATCTATCGTGGCGTACGAATGGTAAACTGGGATCCGCAAGGAAAAACAGCCCTTTCTGATGAGGAAGTTATCCGCAAGGAAGTGAACCAGAAATTGTATTATATCCGCTATAACATCAAGGATAGTAAGGAATATGTGATCATTGCGACCACACGTCCTGAAACGATTATGGCCGATACGGCTATTTGTATCAACCCGAACGATGAGCGTTATACCCATCTTCAAGGGAAATCCGTATTGGTTCCATTGATTAATCGTGAAATTCCGATCATCCAGGATGAATATGTAGAAATGGAATTTGGTACAGGATGTTTAAAGGTTACACCTGCCCATGATCTGAATGACTATGAATTGGGTCAAAAACATAATCTGCCAGTTATCGATATTTTGAACGATGATGGTACTTTGAATGAAAAGGCAGAGATCCTGATCGGTGAAGATCGTTTTGCTGCCCGTAAGAAAGTGGCTGTACTGTTGGAAGAAGCAGGTCAGATTGAAAAAATTGAAGATTACAAATCACAGGTAGGATTTTCGGAACGTACAGATGCGGCCATCGAACCAAAGCTTTCCATGCAGTGGTTCCTGAAAATGGACGAGCTCTCCAAGCCTGCCCTAGAATATGTGGAAGATGGAACCATTAAATTGATTCCAGAGAAATTCTTTGCTTCCTATAAACATTGGATGGAAAATGTGAAGGATTGGTGTATCTCCCGTCAGTTATGGTGGGGACAACGTATCCCCGCATGGTTCAATGAGAAAAATGAGTTCGTTGTGGCTAAAACCGAAGCAGAAGCAATTGCTGAATTCGAGCAACAGGGAAAAACTTCGGTTGGTATCCGGCAGGAAGATGATGTATTGGATACTTGGTTTTCATCGGGCTTATGGCCATTATCGGTTTTTGATGGTGTCCGTAATCCAAAGAATCCGGAATTCCAATATTATTACCCAACCAATGATTTGGTAACCGCGCCTGAAATCTTATTCTTCTGGGTGGCGAGAATGATCATTATGGGCCATGATTATACGCAGAAACCTCCTTTCAGAAATGTGTATCTAACGGGTATCGTAAGGGATAAATTGGGTAGGAAGATGTCCAAATCCTTAGGTAACTCACCTGATCCGATCGAATTGATGGAGCAGTATGGTACCGATGGGGTTCGCGTAGGTATGTTGTTGTCCTCTCCTGCAGGAAATGACTTGATGTTTGATGTGTCCTATTGTGAGCAAGGAAGGAATTTTGCCAATAAGATTTGGAATGCGTTCCGTTTGGTAAAAGGATGGGAAGTTGTGGATGCTCCTGCGACTAAGGCGCAGAAAATGTCTGCTGCTTGGTTTGAAAACAGGTTTAACCAGGCCTTGGTTGAGATTAATGAGCATTTTGCAAACTATAGATTATCAGATGCCTTAATGGCAACCTATAAATTGATCTGGGATGATTTCTGTGCTTGGTATTTGGAGCTGATCAAACCGGCTTATCAATCGCCGATCGAAAGGGAGACTTTGGATACGGCATTAGGATTATTCCAAAAAGTGCTTAAGTTGGCACATCCGTTCATGCCTTTCTTAACAGAGGAATTGTGGCATGATGAGATCTTTGGAATTAGAGAAGAAAAGGATTGTATTATTGTTGCGGAGTTCCCGGAACCTCAGGGATTTGATGAGGAGCAGATCAAGGAGTTTGCTACGGTTCAACAGATTATTTCAGAGGTGAGGAATATCCGGAATTCTAAGGGGATATCGCCGAAAGTGGCTCTTCCATTAGCGATCAATGCGAGTAATATCGATTATAGTAAGTACCAGGATAGTATTAAGAAGTTAGCGAATATTGAGGAGCTGACTTTTGTGAAGGAGAAGGTTACTGGAGCGGTAAGCTTCTTGGCGGGAAAGGATGAGTGTTATATTGCTCTGGAGAATAATATTGATGTGGATGCGGAAAAGGAACGGATCGGAAAGGAAATTGAGTACTTGAAAGGGTTCTTGGTTTCTGTGGAGAAGAAGCTTTCTAATGAGCGATTTGTTCAGAATGCGAAGCCTGAGATTGTTCAGAACGAGCAGAATAAGAAAGATGACGCGATAGCGAAGATCAAGATCTTGGAAGAGAGTTTGGCGAGTTTGGGGTAGTGTGAGGTAGTGAGGTAGTGTGAGGTAGTGTGAGGTAGTGCGGGGTAGTTATTAAACCCCGTCAATGCGTGAGCTCGTGAGCGAGGTCTGCGTCATTGCGAGGAACGAAGCAATCTTTCAACTATGTCATGCTGAGCGAAGTCGAAGCATCTAAATATAGTACCCGTACAGATCCTTCGACTACGCTCAGGATGACAAAGACCGATCAGGATGACAAAGACTGATCAGAATGACAAAGACTGATCAGAGTGACAAAGTCCAAAGATTGCTTCCTCGTACCTCCTCGCAATGACGCAGAGTTTAACAATTACATGCAAACAAAAAAATAGCCTCAGCAAAACACTGAGGCTATTTCTATTATTCTTATCCAATTTTTATTCTTTCAACAATCTAAAATCTTTCAACAATCTAATTTCTTGTCCCTCCAAAAACCTACTTCTCTTCCCGAACAAACTTCCCATTCAAATCAAAATAAAGATCCACATCATTCGCCAATTCCAATTCATAACCAGTAGGTTCCTTATCAATCATATGAACAGCTACATTTCCATGATTAGTCTTTAAATAATCCTGAATAGCTGTCGGTATTGCAGATAAAGGAACATTCTTCTGATCCTCTACGCTAATCTCCATCCAATTACCATCCGCATCAAAATCCAATTCTGTTCCATCGGCCAACTTAACCTCATATAAAGTACCATCTGCATCAGCTACCCCTTTCTTTTCGGTTTTGCTAATAGCTGTTGTCCCAAAATGCTCCTCAATGAATTTTTTAGCCGCGTCTGGAATCTCTCCGTTATCCATTGCAGCAGCATTGCTGTTTACAGGTTTTGTTTCCACATTACCCGCCGGATCTGTAGTAGTAACTGTCTCTTGTCTATTCTGATTATTACAGGATATCATCAATAATGCGAATCCTAAAACACTAAGTAACTTCATCTTTTTTTTCTTTAATTACCTCTTATTCTTTAACATAGAATAAGATTTCTTATCCATAGAACACAGTAACCCCTAAATTGTTTTCTCCGATTCTACATCAATCTTTGGTGGAATCAATTTATACACCACCGGAGTCACTACCCGCGATAATAATGTCGAACTGATCAAACCACCAATCATCACAATAGCCAATGGAGAAATCAACGGATTTGAAGACCATGCAATGGGCAACAATCCACCAATAGCCGTAAGCGATGTCAGGATGATAGGCAAAAACCTTAACTCCCCTGCCTTTTCGATCGCCTCGTTCAACTCCACCCCTTCCCTTCGCAACTGATTGGTAAAATCAACCAAAAGAATGGTATTCTTCACCTCTATCCCGGCCAAGGCAACTATTCCGATCGTAGCCACAAAAGACAAGGTATTTCCAGTAACCAACAAGGCTATTACCGCCCCAACAATTCCCAAAGGAATCACCGACAAGACAATCAAGGTACTTTTAAACGTTTTGAATTCCAATATCAACACCGCAATAAACATAAAAACGGTAATCATAATGATGGTCCCAAATCCTCCGAAGGCCATTTCCCGGCTTTCCACCTCGCCCCCCATTTCATAGCTGTATCCAGCTGGAAAAGGAAACTCATCCATCTGCTTGATCACATCGTTGATCACCTCATCATTTCCAAACCCTTTTGCAACAAAAGAATTCACGGCGACCATCCGAATCTTATCCTGATGGTAAATATTGGCCGGGGAAACTTCAAAGCTAAAGCTTGCCAACTGCGATAAAGGAATGGAAGTACCCGCTACATTATCCACAAAAACCTGCTCCAATGTACTTAAATCAGCTTCCTTACCCCGAGGCACGGTCACTAGAATATCATACTCATTATCATCCGAATTAGGATCCGTATAAGTTCCAACCGAATACCCCGCCAATGCAATACGGATGGTCTGGTCGATAGAAGAAGTTGGCACACCTAAAGCCATCGCCTTCTCTTTATTGATATCAACCCTAATATCCGTTTTATTGTTTTTGATCGGGTTATTGACATATTCCGAACCCGCGGTATTCTTCAACAATTCCTCTACCCGATAGGATAAGGCCTGAAGCGTATCCAGGTTTTCCCCAAATATCCTTACCTCCACCGGAGAAATTACCGGCACCCCCTGTTCGAAATCCCTCACCTCGATCTTAGCATCCAGATAAGGTGTCCATTTCGCCCGAAAAGATTCAATCAGCGCCAATTTTTCCTTATACTTTACATCCTCATGCAATTGAACAAAAATATCCGCATAGGCCTGATCCTCACTCCCTTGTTGCATGTTGTAATACACCCGCGGATTCCCCTTCCCTACGTTACTCGTAAAATACTTGACCGAAGGGATCCGCTTCAATTCCGCCTCGATTTGCTTGGTTATACTATCCGTTTGCTGTATGTTTGCCTGCAAGGTCGTATTGATGTGGATCATGAACTGCGGCTTCTCCGAAGGCGGAAAGAGGCTAAAGCCTACCACCGGAATCAGCGCCAAAGATCCCAGAAAAATCGCCAAAGCAATCAAGGTTGTGCGTCCCGGATGCTTCAAGGCTTTGTCCAGGAAAACCCCGTAGCTTTTATGGATAATGTTCTGCATCCCCCTTAGGATAGCATTTCCTCCCTCATGTTCATGCGGTTTCAAAAGTTTACTCGCCAAGAAAGGCACCACCAATAACGCGATCAACATGGAGCCCACCACCGATGAAATCACGGCAATAGGCATACTCCGAATAAATTCCCCCGCCATTTCCGGCATGAACACCAATGGCATAAATGCAATCACCAAGGTCACCGTACAGCCAACAACCGCCAAAGCAATCTGCTCGGTCCCTTTGATGGAGGCTTCAAATCGGCTATACCCTTCCCGCATCCATCGTTCAATATTTTCCACCACCACAATACTATCATCCACCACCAGACCCAAGGCTACAACAAATCCTACAATACTCAATTGGTTGAGGGAATAGCCAAAGGAATTCATGGCAATAACCCCAAGCCCCAAAGAAAGCGGGATAGCAATCATAACCACTGCTGATGCCCTAATGCCTAAAGGTAGCAAGGTGATCAACACCAAGGTGATGGCAATGGCAAAATCAATCCCCAAGCCGCTCAGCCGTTTATTCACATTCTCGGCCTGATCAAAATTCAACTGCAGATCCACATCTTTCGGTAGGCTCTCCTTAAATTTTGCCAGAACAGCCAAATATTCTTTTTGGGTGTCGGAAATGTTCATCCCCTCCTTCTGGGCCGCATTGATCAATAAACAATGGAACCCATTCAAACGGGTCTTATGGCTAGCGCTCGCGAAGGTCGGATATACATTTGCCACCTCCCGAAGCATGATATTCTTACCGCCATTACTCGCAATGATCGTGTTGGAAATATCTTCTATAGCCTGGTAATTTCCCGATGTTTTTACGCTATAGGTTTGCGTGCCGGCCTTTATACTTCCGGCTGGAATATTCTGGTTCTCCGTCTGCACCGCCTGAATCACGCGGTTCAAAGGGATCTTTAATTCCGCTAATTTAGCCTGATCGATATCGATTCGAACCTGTTGATCGGCTAATCCGGAAACTTCCACATTTTTTAAGGCCTTCACCTTCTCGAGTTCCTGCTTCAGCTTGTCGGATAATTCCTTCATTTTGCTGAGGGAGGCACTCTCGGATATCAAAGCCATCTGCACCACACTTACATTCGTAGGATCGATCTTCATCACCTCCATACTGTAAATATTGTCCGGCAGACTTGGCCGAGCGGCATTCAACTCCCGCACCAATTCTTGGTACTTTTCATCATAGCCCTCCCCGTACTCAAACTCCACAAAAAAGGAAGCTACAGAATTGCTAATCGAAGTTTTGATATTCTTAACATTGTCCAAGGAATAGAACCGCGTTTCCAAAGGTTTTACAATCAATTGCTCCATATCCTTTGGATTGGTTCCCGGATGGATAACAATTATGGGAAAACTAACCGCTTTCATGTCCGGGTCCTCTGCACGGGGCATGGTCAGGATCGAACTCACCGCAACCACCATAATCATCAGAACCATGATCAGGGTGAATTGATAATTCCGAATCGGATATTTTATTAAACTCATGATCTTTGCTTTTGATTATTTACGAATTTGGATAGGTGATCCATCCTGAAGATATGCACTCCCAGCAACGATCAATCCTTGAGCTCCCTCAAGGCCAGAACTGATCAGCACTTCATCCTTTTCCATTCTGGCGATTTTCACTGGCTGCTTTTTTGCTTTTTTACCATCAAAGGTGACAAACACATAGCCGTCCTGCCCATCGGCATCCAGTAGGGCGCTGTATGGAATCCTCCAATAAGGTTCTTTGGAAGGCTGAACAGATTGAATAACCGAACGGCCAAATATCCCCGATGCCAATTTATAGGCTGGCTTTTCCCGCAGCTCCAAGAAGATGGTGAAAGTACCGGATTGCGGATCCAATCCTTCCGATTTCTTGGAAACCACCGCCGCCAAGGTGTCATTGGGCATCGCATCGGTACTGATCTTTGCTTGATCCCCGATCTTGATCTGCGCCCATTGCTGATCTCCTACGCCTACCTTCAGTTTCCAATTAGCATTGCTTGCGCCATTGACCTGTAAAACCGGTGTTCCAGGACCTACAACCTGCCCATCATTCGCCAGCTTTGACAGTACATAGCCCGAAACGGGTGAATAGATATTGGAATATTGTTGATTGAAACCCACCGATTTCACATCCTGCAAGGCTACATCCAACGCTGTTTTGGCGTTCTGTAATTGCTCCAACGTAGCGACGCTATCACGGTATAATTTGCTGGCGCGTTCATAATCTCGCCTTGCCTTCTCGACCGACAGGTTAACCTGACCTGCACGTGCATCCACCTCCGAGCTATGGACGGAGGCCAATAACTGCCCTTTCCGGACCGGATCTCCTTCTTTCACCAGAATACGCGAGATCACCCCGCCATTCTTAAAACCCAGAATGGTTTCATCATCGGTGCTGAAAACGCCCGTTGCTTCAATTTCATTGACCCCACCGGAGGCCTGTAAACTGATTAATTTAACGGGAATGGTATCCTGTACGGGTAATGCGGATTTCCGTTCCGAAGGTCCACATCCCACAAAAAGCATCAAACTTGTACTTGCTATAAGAGCTGTATATAAGGTTTTCATATCGTTTAGTTTAAAGGGTAAGAAGCATTTTCACGTTCAAATTTTGCCAGAGCCGATAAGAGCTTAAAAGCGGCAATATTATTTGCCAATTGGGCATTTGTGTACTGCGAGCGGGCATCGATGGTCTCGATATAGGTATTTACTCCTTCCTGGAAACCCCGAAGGATCAATCGTTGATAGGTGGCGGCAGCTTCCAGCTGTACCTTGGAGCTCTCATAATTCTTTTGCATGGCCAGCATTTCATTCTGCGACATCCGCGCCACTAATTCCAATTGCTGCTTCGCCTGTACCAATTGGTTCCGGGCTTCGGCAACAGCGATCTGGCTTTCCTGGATTTTCAGCTTATTCCGGTTTCCGGCAAAAATCGGAAAGCTCAACTGTGCACCGACCATATAATATTGCGACTGACTACTTATTTTCATTCCTTCGGCCTGGGAACCCAGGTCAAGAAAAGCATTCAATTTCGGGATGTACACCTGTTTATTCATATCCAACATGGTCTCCTGGATCTGGATATTATCCTGTAGGGACTTTAATTCCTCCCGGGCAGAAATATCCACTTGAAGGGGCTGACCCATAGTCTGAACCGCCTCCGATTTCCCATCACTTTCCGTTATTGGCGCTTCGGCATCTCGATTCAATAAGGCATTGAAATAATATTGCGCATTTTTAACCTGCTGCTCCGCTTCGGCGATCTTTGCCTCCTGTTGGGCAATCTCCGCATCAGCTCGAACCACATAGGCCGGAAGTCCTTTCCCCGCATCCAATAATTTCTGGTTTACCCTTCTTCCCTCTTTAGCCAAGCTTGCCGCATTCTCATAAATAGCTTTCGCTTCTAGGGCGCTGAGGTAATTGAAATAAGCTATTTTTATATCCTTCACCAATTCCCTTTTATATTGTTCAAGCTCCTGCTTGTTTATCTTCACCATCGTTTCCCGTATTTGTCGGTTATGTTTGATATCCGTATTGATGATCGGCACGGAAGTCCTCACCTTGGCATCGTAATAAGGTTGGGGCAAGAAATTAATCTGTTGGTTTTCGATCTGAGGGAAAGCCTGGCTTTGCGTCAATTGATTCAGCGTGGTATACACCGGGTTTAACATATCCCCAACTGGTAGGTCAATGGAACGACCACCATCCGCATGTGTATAGGTTAATTCGAAAGAGATGTTGGGTAAATACATCGTCCTAGCAGCTTCCAAACCATTCATGGCCTTTTTGAGGGAAAGGTTCTTGGAAACCAAAGTGAGGTTACTATCCAATCCCAATTTCACATACCTATCCAATATAGGATTCTGGGCATTACCACTGCCCGAAATCCCCACTAAAAAGAGGCAAAGAATTAAGCATTTAAAACATGTTTTCATTATTAACAGTGTTAAGTAAGTGATCAAATTTTTTATTTCGTGCTTCCCATCATTTGAACAAAAGCCTCAAAGGAAGCATACATCATGTCCTTTACGCCTTCTTCAAAGCCCACCACATCAATGATCTTTTCCAGATGCTGGGTAACATGTAGGGTAACCAGTCCGTGGACCGCCGCCCAGGCCTGCATGGTGACCGCTTCTACCGTCATTCCTTTGAAATAACCCTGCTGTTGGCATTGGGCAACGGTCATTTTAAGAAATTCCAGTACGCGTTCTCCCTCCTGCCATTGTTCACTACCACATTGCTGGTCCAAGAAATCCATGGGTTCTTTCATCATGAACATAACTTCATAATATTCAGGATTATCCAAGGCAAATTCAATATAATTCTTACCAACGGCCTTTAACCGTTCAAATGGATCTTCCACGACTCCCAAGGGCATAAAACGGTCACGCATCATGGTGAAACCCACTTGATGCAGTGCATAGATCAAATCATTTTTATCTTTATAATAGAGGTAGATCGTGGTCGGACTGAAACCAATCTCTTGGGCGATCTTACGGATGGAGGTTGATTCATATCCTTGCTGCACAAACAATTTTTTTGCTGCTTCAAGGATCAAGACCTTTAAATCTTCTTTTTGTTTCTGTTTTTTCATGGAGTTAGTGAATACAGAACAAAACTACTTAACACCGTTAAGTTTTTAAGAAGAATTAGTCATTTTTTTTAAAAAAAATTAAAAACTGAAAAAAAATGACTGATTATAGGGGTAAAAAGCGGTTTGATTACCGAATTAGGAGGGAATTTAATTGTAACAAAAAAGGGTAGCCTAAGCTACCCTTCATCAACTAACCACAACTAATCTTACTTCACCTCTATAAGTCTTTTAGCAACAATTGCTTCTTCTTTTTTACCAATTTTGATTGCCAATACGCCATCTTCGTAAGATGCATCGATATTCGCATAATCCACTACCTCTGGTAAGGTAAATGAACGGGAGAATGAAGTATAGTTAAATTCTTTTTTGCTATAGGTTTTTCCATCTTCTACTTTCTCCTCTTTCTTCTCAACGGAAATACTGATGATATTCTTATCTACGTTGATTTTAAAATCTTCTTTTTTCAACCCAGGAGCCGCCAGTTCAATTTGGAATGCCTCTGGTGATTCGGTGATGTTTACCGCAGGAACGCGGGTAACCAAACGATCACTGATGAATGAATCATTGAATAGGTTGTCGAATACGTTGTTAACGAATGGGTTTACAGCGTCTGTATTGTACGATTTTCCAGGTAATTTAATTAATGCCATGTTTTAATTCCTCCTTATTAATAATGTAATGTTTTTATTTTTTTTAATTCAAATACACTAGCTCTTGTTCAATGAACGTACCAAGTGTAATTTTCATTATTTAAAGGACAAATTGACAGATATTGTTTTGCAATAAAAGACAAAATGACATTTTAAGGGAGATTAAGCCGTAGGGATTAGGATGATAACCTTTGCTGTAATGCAGGAGAATCAATTAATCTTTGCTGTAATGTAGGAGAATCAACTAATCTTTGCTGTAATGCAGGGAAACAACGGAATTCGCTAGATCACCACCGAAAGGAGGATTGGACTTTCGGATCCGAACATCTATCTTTTGTACAGAAGAATAGGTTTCTACCAATTTATTAAGGATATCTTCTGCTGCGGACTCCAAGAGTTTACGGCGTGGACTCATCACTTCTACCAATATCCGATAGATTTCCTCGTAATTGATGGTGTTCTCGAGGACTTCCGAGTCGGGGTTTTTAAAAGGGAAACTTACAGAGACCGTAACAAAGAACTCATTTCCTAAAATCTGTTCTTCTTCGTAAAATCCAATGGGAGAATAAAATCGAACTTCTTCTAGGGAAACTTGCTGGATGATTTGGGCCATTTCTGTAAAGTTTTAATGATGGATAGTTTAAAATTAATCAATATTCTTATATTAACACAAATAAATCTAAAACCTATGCTCAAACAAACGTTAATCATTTCGATGTTAGGAATGGCGGGGATCTGCCAGGCCCAAACAAAATTCCAACCACAGGATACGGAGTTTTATAGCCCTGTACCTCCTGTTGTAAAAACATTTGCCAATAAAGCGCCCAGTGATGCGATAATTTTATTTGATGGGAAGGATCTGGGGGAATGGGTAAGTGAGAAAGATGGGAAATCGCCTGCGGCTTGGACTATATCGAATGGTGTGCTGACGGTAAAACCGCAGACCGGAGGGATTAGGACCAAAAGGGATTTTGAGGATTTTCAATTGCATGTGGAATGGCGGAGTCCGGAGGTGATAAAGGGTGAAGGTCAGGGAAGGGGTAATTCTGGGGTATTCCTGCAGGGGAAGTATGAGGTGCAGGTATTGGATAATGATGATAATAAGACCTATGTGAATGGGCAGGCTGGAAGTTTATATAAGCAGAGTGCGCCATTGGTGGAAGTCAGGAAACCGGAAAATGGTTGGCATAGTTATGATATTATTTATTCGGCGCCAAGGTTTAATGAAAATGGGAGATTGATTAAGCGGGGGATGGTTACTGTTTTGCATAATGGGGTTGTGGTGCAGAATAACACGGAGCTGCAGGGAACAACGGAGTATATTGGAATGCCAAAAATGGTTGCCCATGGAAGGGGGCCAATTGCTTTACAGGATCATGGGGATTTGGTTTCCTTTAGGAATATTTGGATAAGAGAATTGAAGTGATGGGCCCCTCCTCATTGCGAGGAACGAAGCAATCTTTGAATCCTGTCATTGCGAGGCCCTACGTCATTGCGAGGAACGAAGCAATCTTCCCGCATGTCATGCTGAGCACGCAACGAGACAAAGTCCAAAGATTGCTTCGTCGTACCTCCTCGCAATGACGCAAAAAACTCCTCGCAATGACGCTGAGCCTACTTCAACAAATTAACAGAATACAAATCCTTCCTTCTATCCTGCAAGATCTTCACCGTCCCATACTCATGCAAATCCTTCAGCGCTGACAAATCCACATCCGCAATCAACACCATCTCCGTATTCGGTGTTGCTTCCGCCTTGATCGCATTATTCGGAAACGCAAAATCAGAAGGCGTAAAAACAGCCGATTGTGAATATTGAATATCCATATTATTTACCCTTGGCAAATTCCCCACAGATCCCGCTATCGCCACATAACACTCATTCTCAATCGCCCTAGCCTGCGCACAGGACCTCACCCGAATATATCCATTCTGCGTATCTGTCATATAAGGCACAAACAAAATCTGCATCCCTTGATCCGCCAAGATCCTGCTCACCTCCGGAAATTCCACATCATAACAGATCAATAAACCCACCTTACCACAATCCGTATCAAACACCTTTACCTCACTTCCACCTACCAAACCATAATACTTAAACTCATTCGGTGTAATATGGATCTTCTTGTACGAATCCAAACTACCGTTCCTATGGCACAGGTATGAAATATTATACAACTTTCCGCGCTCCATGATCGGCATGGATCCCGCAATGATGTTCACATTATACGAAACCGCAAACTGCTGGATCCGCTCAATGATCTCCTTGGTATGCTCTGCCAATTTCTCCATCGCCAAACGCTCCGGAAGCTCATTGTAAGGACTCATCAACGGCGTATTGAAAAACTCCGGAAACATGATGAAATCCGTGTTATAATCACTCACCGTATCCACGAAAAACTCTACCTGATCATAAAACTCCTGTAGATCCTTAAAAGAACGCATCTGCCACTGCACCAATCCTAAACGTATCGTCTGCTTAGAGGCCGAAAACGATTTGGACAAAGGTTCATAGTAAATGTTATTCCATTCCAATAAGGTAGCCACCTCCATGGATTCCGAATCCTCCGGAAGATAATTCTTCAAAATCTTCTTCACGTGGAAATCATTCGACAACTGGAAGGTCAAGGTCGGATCATAGATCTCTTTGCGTTTTACCTTTTCGATATAGGTACGCGGGGTCATGCTATCCGCATAGTTATGGTAATTCGGGATACGACCACCCGCAATGATCCGTTGAAGGTTCATCGCCTCACATAATTCCTTACGCGCATCGTACAATCGACGGCCTAAACGTAACGAACGGAATTCCGGATGCACAAATACCTCGATCCCGTAAAGGGTATCCCCTTCATTATCGTGTTTCTCAAAGGTACCATCATCGATTATCGCGTAGTATTTATCGTATATATTGGTTTTTTGCGAATCCAAAAGAATGGATAAGGCACAGGCCACCACTTTTCCATCCACTTCCACCGCAATCTGTCCATCCGGAAAAATATCCACCAGATCAACAATATTCTCTTTTGTCCACACATCCCCTAACCCTTGGTATGCCTCGGTCATAGAGTTCTTTAAATCCTTGTAATCTTTCTTACTAAGGTTCCTTACTTTAATATCCATATATTATTTGCTTTCAATGCCTGAAAACGGCAATACTATTCTAAAACAAATCCTATTCCAAAAAACCAAACAACAGCTAATAATTCTGCTTTTCAGAATATTGATCGAAATGTATGCTAAACCTATGTTTTCGGGGTAAAATCAAGGTCTAAGCATACTTAAAGCATGATTTAGTATACCTAACATACGAAAAACATACTTTAGGTATACTTTCACCATACTTTCAGGGCGAACCAAGAAGGTTGCTTATGCTTCGCCTTTAGGTCCTCCAAAGTTCAATGGGAATGGAAAATCCTTGGAATTGATCGGTCCATTCTGCCCTTCGAAACGTTGTATATTTTCCTGCAATGCATTCAATAATTGTTTGGCATGCTCTGGTGTCAAAATCACCCGAGATTTTACCTTAGCCTTAGGAACTCCCGGCATCAAACGTATAAAATCCAATACAAATTCTGTATTCGAATGCGTAATGATCGCCAGATTTGAATATACCCCTTCTGCCATCTCCTCGGTTAGTTCAATACTGATCTCTGGGTTTTCGGGTAAGTTCTGATTGTTGTTATCCATGTTTATAAATCGTTAATAATTATTTGCTGAATGTTCTAAAATCCTGATCCTTTTTAATGGAAAGTACCATTTCATAAATCAATCGGATGACATTGTCCACGTCTTCCTTGTGGATCATCTCCACCGTGGTATGCATGTAGCGCAAAGGTAAGGAAATCAGCGCAGAAGGTACCCCTCCATTGGAATAGGCAAAGGCATCGGTATCCGTTCCTGTCCATCTGGAGGACGCTTGGCGCTGTATAGGGATATTATTTTGCTGAGCTACCTCGATCAGTTGCCTGTTCAGGTTGATCTGCACTGCCGGTGCATAGGAAACCACCGGTCCTTTCCCACAGGCAAGATCGCCTTGTGTTATCTTATTGATCATTGGGGTATTGGTATCATGCGTAACATCCGTTACGATCGCCACATTCGGCTTGATGTATTGGGAGATCATCTCCGCACCACGAAGCCCGATCTCTTCCTGAACGGAATTTACAATGTACAATCCGAAAGGCAATTTCTTCTTGTTCTCCTTCAATAAACGGGCTACCTCCGCGATCATAAAACCGCCAGCACGGTTATCCATCGCACGACCTACATAGTAACGATCGTTCAATACCATGAATTCATCCTCATAAGTAATCACACAACCCACATGAATACCCAATTCTTCCACCTCTTCCTTGGAAGTACATCCGCAATCCAGGAAGATGTTCTTCAAAGAAGGAGATTCTTCTTTTTCACCCGAACGGGTATGGATAGCCGGCCAGCCGAAGACTGCTTTTACAATGCCCTTATCGGTATGGATGTTCACTCTTTTGGATGGAGCAATCTGATGGTCGGAACCACCATTTCGGATCACATAGATCAAACCATCCTTGGAAATGTAATTGACAAACCAGGAAATCTCATCCGCATGCGCCTCGATGACCACTTTATAGGTTGCCTTCGGATTGATGATCCCCACTGCAGTACCGTAATTATCAATGTAGGTTTCATCCACATAAGGTTTCAGGTAATCTAACCACATACGTTGTCCAGCCCATTCGAAACCTGTTGGGGAAGGATTATTGATATATTTTTCAAAAAACTGAAGTGATTCGGCGGTTACCACACTTGGTCTTTCTTCCTCTAATACTTTCTTTTTTGCCATTTGTATTCGTTTATGCTGCACAAAATAAGTATTTCCTTAATTTTCGCAAAAATAAATCCGAAACCTTATCTTTACCGCATATTATTATTCAACATGATTGACCTGTTAAGTTTTATCCATTGGGAGCCTAAACCCGAAATATTTAGCATAGGAAGCTTTGGCGTACGTTATTACTCGCTTTGTTGGTTGCTGGCTTTTGTGGCATCCTACTTTCTGATGCTGAATGTTTTCAAACGTGAAGGAAAATCCCAGGACCTGTTAGATCAATTGACCATCTATATCTTTATAGGTACTTTGGTTGGTGCTCGTTTAGGACACTGTTTCTTTTACGATTGGGCATATTTTAAGGATCATTTCATTGAGATCTTCATTCCCATGCAAAAAGTGAACGGCTCTTGGCAATTGACCGGTTTTACAGGTTTGGCAAGTCATGGTGGTGCCGTAGGGATTTTGACCGCCATGTGGTTATTCGCCCGTAAGAGTAAAACGAATTTCATGTGGGTGGCCGACCGCCTATCCTTGGTTATCCCTGTGGCCTGTGCGTTTATCCGTTTGGGGAACTTCTTCAATTCAGAAATGATCGGAAATCCAACCGACCTTCCTTGGGCAGTTGTTTTTGGCCATGAGGATAATATTCCACGTCATCCGGCGCAATTATACGAAGCGATTGCTTACGTGATCAGTTTCTTGATCCTATGGGGCATCTATAAGAAAAACATCCATCCAAAACCTGGTAAACTATTCGGCCTGATGTTGATTCTTTTGTTCACCGCCCGTTTTGTGATTGAATTTGTGAAACTGGACCAAGTGGATTTTGAAGCAGGCATGGCCTTGAACATGGGACAATGGTTAAGTATTCCATTCATCCTACTAGGGTTCTACTTTTTATGGAGAACGCCAAAAGAACCGCAAAAAGTTCAGAATAAAAGATAATCTTCGCCCTGCCATTAGGCAGGGCTTTTTTAGCTCATTACACCTTGAAAAACAGAAAAACAACATTATTGATTCTAGGGCTTCTATCTGCAATAGGTCCTTTTTCCATCGATCTTTACCTGCCGGCATTCGATATCATTGCGCAAGATTTTAATACCAATGTAGAAAATGTACAATTATCCCTGACCTCCTTTTTTATCGGAATTGCATTCGGGCAGATGATTTATGGCCCTTTATTGGATAAGTACGGTCGGAAAAAGCCTTTATTGGTGGGTTTAGGTATTTACGTAGTCGCATCCATTCTATGTGCCTTTACCCGAGACATCAATCACTTGATCTTATTACGTTTTCTGCAGGCATTGGGTTCTTGCGGGGGGATGGTTGGCGCCAGAGCGATGGTTACGGACTATTATTCCAGCAGAGAAGCAGCACGGGTATTCAGTTTATTAATGTTGGTGATCGGGGTATCGCCTATCCTAGCACCCAGCATAGGTGCTTTTATGCTTCAACACTTGGATTGGCATTATATCTTTATATTCCTGACCATTTTGGCGGCAGTGATCTTATTGGGTACCAAGTTCCTTTTACCGGAAAGTTATGCCGGGAACAAAGAGCTGTCCCTCAAACCAAAATCCATCCTTTCCAACTTTTGGCAGGTCCTTTCCAATAATACGTTTATCTCCTATTGTTTGATCGGATCCATATCCTCCGCAGGAACATACGCTTATTTAGCAGGCTCTTCCTTCATCATGCAAACCTTGTTCGGACTGACCAAAAGCCAATATGGATTGGCCTTTGCGTTCATTGCTTCGGCCATGATCATTGCCACCCAGATCAACCGTTGGTTATTGAAAAAACACAGCTCTGCGAGGATTTCTTTGATCGCTAATATCTGGCAGGCTTGTATCGGTATTTGTATGGTCATCGCTTTAAGCCTAAATCTGCTGAACTTTCCGACCTTATTGATCCTGATCTTTTTGTTTCTGTTCGGGTATGGGTTTATCTTTCCGAACACCTCTGCCATCGCGTTATCCCCATTCAAAGGATTAGCGGGCAGTGCATCGGCACTATTGGGATGTATTCAGATGGCTATCGGCGCATTGGCTTCGGCAGTGGTGAGCCTATTGCATAACAGTACAGCCTGGCCCATGCTATCGGTGATGGCATTTGGGGCCGTGGCTTCCTTGGTATTGCACCTATTTGTAAGAAGGTTTGTGAAAACAAATACAGAATTGGCCTAGAAACTTGCTAAGGCCAATCGGTATCCATCCAATCCGAAACCAACGATTATACCTTTACAGTTCTTGGAAAGGTAAGAATGATGGCGGAATGTTTCGCGTTGATGTACATTGGAAATATGCACCTCAATGACCGGCGTAGTAATGGCTGCAATGGCATCGGCTATCGCTACAGAAGTATGCGTATAAGCTCCTGCATTCAACACCACCCCATCAAAACTAAATCCGATTTCGTGTAATTTATCGATGATCGCACCTTCGGAATTACTCTGAAAATAGCTCAGGTCCAAACCTGGAAACTTCGCTTTTAATTCCTCCAGATAGGATTCAAAAGATTGATCGCCATAAATACCTTTTTCACGGACACCTAACAAGTTTAGGTTTGGACCATTGAGTATTAATATTTTTTTCATGAATTGAAGATATGCTCTAAAGATAATGTTAAGCGCTAAAGATACTATAATCCCTACATATCTCCATAGAAGTTACGGAAACTAGAACGTAGACCTACATTGATCACGCCTGATTTCTGTGTTGCTGCCCCTTCGATTCTATTGTATCGTTGGGTATAGCCCACTTCAAAACGAAGATTATATTTCGGGTTCAATACATAGGCAACTTTCATATCCGCATAGAACAGATCGTTCTGTATACCTTGACCGATCTTGTTACCATAGGTATTTGGTGCGGTTTGATAGCTCTGGAAGATATCTCCACCATAATTTACAAAACCACCCATGCCGTCTGCTGGGTCTGTACCGTAACGGCTATATAA
This sequence comes from Sphingobacterium sp. 1.A.4, assembly GCF_002734245.1. Taxonomy (NCBI): domain Bacteria; kingdom Pseudomonadati; phylum Bacteroidota; class Sphingobacteriia; order Sphingobacteriales; family Sphingobacteriaceae; genus Sphingobacterium; species Sphingobacterium sp. 1.A.4. The sequence continues at coordinate 84,928 of NZ_PEAZ01000023.1, read as the reverse complement.
GCCTTGGGCAGAGAAATCGAAACGGTTCCAAGAATAGTTCACTAAACCAAGGAGCTCACGGAAGTTAGCACCCCGAGGGTGTGCCAATGGTTCTCCCCTGTTGGAATAATTGGAGATGGATACAAAGTGCTGGTAGGTATAAGGACGAACCATATTGTATTCACCCAAGATATTCAGGTTCTGTACGCCAAAGATGTTGAAAGCTTTAGCTCCTAACTGAGCACCCCATTTATTATGTACATAGCCATTATTGGCAAAGAATTCCTTAGCAGTGAATTCACCCAATAAGAACTGTCCATATACGGTTGCATTATTAAGCACCTTGTATTTGGCATTCAGCCCTAGGAACATTTTATCTGGTGAGGATCGGTTGGAGTTTTCTACGGCTCTAATGAACATGACCGGATTCAGGTAATTGAAATCAAAACCTCTTTTTCCAGCCTGTGTTTTATTCGCCCAGACCACCGATTGGAAAAAACCAATGGATAAACGGTTGGTCACGTTATAATCTAAATATTGAAATGCTCCCCATTTGATGCCATCACCATAACGGTTTCCGGAGTTCATGGAATCAATCCTTGGGTTGCGAGGGTCGTTCATATACGCCCAAATGGAAGTATATTGCACATTACCTACTTTACCGGTTAATTTCAGATGAGCATAATTGGAGGAAAAGTCGGATAATAACACGGAACGGTAACCATCACCGATGAAGTTCTTATCATAGGCTAATGTCGCCTGCAGGTAATCGCTGAAATCATAGGTCAGGTTGGCTGTTGCATACATCCAATCTTTTTCCTTGCCGAGGTGGTTCTTTGAAGCTGCTTGGCCAGGTACGACCATGGATTTCTGCACATACTCATCGATATAATGCGGGAATACGGCTTGGTTTTCAAAGAAATTACCATAAAAGGTAAATTTATCCTTAATGTTTACTCCAGCTTGTATACCGCGGGTATTCAACCAGGTTGTTCTTTTATCGGCATTGATCAATTCCTTACCGATCATAAAATCCGGTAGAACATCCAGGTAAAAAGTATGGTCATCTTTTTCGACCTCTATCAAATGTTCATTGAAGACCTTACGCATGAACCAATTATCCGAATTGACCGGATGCAGGGATTGAATGGAATCCATTTTCTCCAATAATCGGCCTTTGAACAAATAAGGCTTGGAAGATGTATGGTATCGGGTATCTACGGAATATAACTCTTCGTCGTATTTTTGGTAATGTTGGTACGAGTATGGATGATTTTTTACTTGTGCCTGCGAGGTATTGAAATAGGCCATGCCCAACAATCCAGCAAACACATAGGTTAATGACTGTTTCATAAATAAATTTCCGTTTATTTGCGCTATTCTATCAAATTCTATTCCTAAATATCCCGCAAGTTACTTTTAATAATTAAGCTTCCCCTATTTTAAGTTCAATAAGTAGCTAAAACGTTAATTCAAACTTCCTATTTTACCGTACAATTTGTATATTGCGGTAATAAATCATCGTGAAACCCCTATAAACTAAATATGAAGCGAAGAACTTTTCTACAAAATTCGGCCGCGTTAGGCGCCGGTATGCTGGCTAGTAAATTCAGCTTTGCCGCGCTACCAGCCGATTTTCCGGTGGTGCGGGTGGCGGAAAAAGACCGTCATTTCCGAAGTAAGCCGATCGAAGATATGATCAAGAAATTCCAGAAGAATGTTGCCGATAAGGAATTAGGCTGGATGTTCAACAATTGTTTGCCGAATACCTTGGATACCACCATCTATGATGAAACCAAGGACAACCGCAAGAGAACTTATGTAATCACCGGAGACATCGATGCCATGTGGTTGCGTGATAGTAGTGCGCAGGTTTGGCCTTATCTGCAATTCATGAAAAAAGACCCGAAATTGAAGGATCTGATCCTGGGATTGATCAATAAGCAATCGGAATGCATTAATATAGACCCTTACGCCAATGCTTTCTATAATGATCCGACCAAAAAAGGAGAATGGTTCAAGGATCATACCGACATGAAACCCGGCCTGCATGAACGTAAATGGGAAATAGATTCGCTCTGCTATCCTATTAGATTGGCCTATCATTATTGGAAGGAAACCAATGATAATACCCCATTTGATGAGGTATGGGTGCAAGCACAGGAAAAAACCTTGCAGACTTTTATCGAACAACAACGGAAGGAGAATCTCGGCCCCTATCGTTTTGAACGGACAACCTCTCGAGGTTCAGATACCCTTCAGGTAGATGGTTATGGCTATCCCGTCAATCCTGTTGGTTTGATCGTTTCCAGTTTCCGTCCTTCGGATGACTGCAGTATTTTCCCATTCCTGATCCCTTCAAATCTTTTTGCGGTTACCAGTTTGAGGCAATCGGCAGAGATTTTAAGGAAAGTAAAGAACAATACCGATTTGGCGACTAAAATGGAAGCTTTGGCCAATGAAGTGGATGCTGCCGTGAAGAAATATGGTATCATCGACCACCCTACGCATGGGCGGGTATATGCATTTGAGGTGGATGGCTTCGGAAGTTACCTGATGATGGATGACGCTAATGTACCTAGTTTATTGGCTTTACCATATTTGGGGGCAGTGGATAAGAATGATGAGGTATACCAACGCACAAGAGCGTATATACTATCGGACAAAAACCCCTTCTTCTTTAAGGGGAAATTTGCAGAAGGAATCGGCGGACCGCATATCGGTCGTGATATGATCTGGCCGATGTCCATTATCATGCGTGCTTTCACTTCTTCGAATGATGAAGAGATCCGAACCTGTGTTCAGACCTTGAAGAAAACACATGGTGGAACTGGATTTATGCATGAGTCCTTCCATAAAGATGATCCTAAGAAATTTACAAGACATTGGTTTGCGTGGACAAATACGCTGTTTGGTGAGTTGCTATGGAAATTATACAAGGAAAAACCTCAATTGTTGAGCTAAGTTTTTTCAGCTAAAGCTGAGCTATAATTTAACGGGGCTACTTTGCTTGAAAACCCATGCAAAGTATCCCCGTTAATTATTTTCACTAATTTCTTATCACAAAATCATTCAGGTAGATCTTTTTTGATTCTGCAAAAAGTACCTTAGGTTGTCCATTCGTCCATAGGACAGCAGTGGATTTCGTACCGTTCAAATAATTCCCTAGTACATACACTTTCCCAGCAACAACCTGAATCGCCGTCGCTGCAAGACTTTGGTTAGGATTCAATTGATAGAGTTTTGTTCTGTTTTTATAGACTACTGCTGTACCCTTATTGTTGTTGTAAAAATTGGCTACATAATAATAATCCTGACCAGACATCGTACCAATAACATCCGTAGCAGAACCACCCAATAGCATTTTGAAAACCTGCACATCGTTTTTCCAAACCATGGCCGCATCGCCGTCCTTAGCAAAGTTTTCTTTTCCGATCACATAGATATCCGAACCAATTGCATGGACATAATCGGCATAGGTATTTGGACCAGCAAGCGCAATCGCATAACCATCTTTGAACATGTGGGCATTACTATTGAAACGACCTGCCAATACTGGTTTACCGTTCGATTCCGTAATGGAGGTCAAAGTGGATGAGGCAAGACAACAAGCCTTTCTGGATTCTACGCCATTTGTCCACAGAAATAATCCATAGTAGCCTGAATGGTCTTTCGTTCCTCCAACATATACTTTTGAACCAATTACATTGATCGAAGTCCCACTATTAAAATTTCCGGCAGCAGTTAAATAGGAAATCCTGTTATTCTTCCAATAAGCAACTCGTTTTTTTCCTCCTGCAGCCATTTGGTAGCCTGTTACATGGGCTTCCTTAGTGTTCACTGCTGCAATCGCCAAGGCATCAGACCGTGTATTTGGCGAAAGATTGATCAGGGAATCGTTAATGCTCAAGATCGCGTTCCGATCTGCAGTCTTGAAATCTGCATTATATTTATAACCCGCATAGAAAAACGTAAGGGGCTTGGGTGTTGGTGTTGTCGGTGGATCTATGGGAACTTCCGGATTTCCTGGATCAGGAGTTACGGGTTCCACCTCTTTCTTACTACAGGAAGAAATAATCATCAACATGCTCAATGCCAATACGGCGCTTTTTAAATCTAATCTTTTCATAATTTTTATTTCTTGCTAATTGGCACACAAAAAAAGAACCAGTCTAACACGGTATGGAAGGGTTGGCTATAGGAATTATATAAATCATGCTCATTAGCATTTAAACAGGGAAATGAGGGTAAATACAAAGTATCTACTTCATATTTTAACAGGGAATTTTAAAAATGATTGGCTACATTATGGTAATTAAGCTAAGAAAAGTCATCTTTGCATAGTAATACAACATGGAGAACACAAATTATCACGCAGGCCCTATCGGCATATTTGATTCTGGATACGGTGGGTTGACTGTATTTAAGGAAATCTATAAAGCCCTACCTCAGTATGATTATATCTATCTGGGAGATAATGCCCGTGTACCTTATGGTACCCGATCTTTTGAAACTGTCTATGAATTCACCAAACAATGTGTGTTCAAATTGTTTGATGAAGGCTGTAACCTGGTGATATTGGCATGTAATACGGCATCAGCTAAAGCTTTAAGAAGCATTCAGCAGAACGATCTACCTCCGGGCAAGAAAGTTCTGGGTGTTATCCGACCTACATCAGAAGTGGTTGACCAATTTACAAACACGAATAAAGTAGGGATCTTGGCAACCCAGGGTACCGTAAATTCCGGATCCTATGTTATCGAGATCAATAAGTTCCATCCGGAAATCGAGGTTTTTCAGCATGCTTGTCCTTTATGGGTTCCCATTGTGGAGAATAACGAGATGGATAGTGAGGGTTCTCAGTTTTTTGTTCAGGAAGATCTGAAGGAGTTACTAGCCATGTCGCCGGATATGGATACTATTTTGTTGGCCTGTACGCATTATCCATTGTTGCTTCCTATTATTGAACAGTTCGTACCTAAGGGAATCAATATTATTTCCCAGGGTGAGTTGGTAGCAGAAAGTTTAGTAGATTATTTGAAAAGGCATCCGGAAGTGGAAGAAAAATGCAGTAAATCTGGGGAGTTGAAATTTTATACAACGGATGATCCTGTGGATTTTAACCTGAAAGCAGAGCTATTTTTTGGAAGAAAGATTGAATCGGAGGTGATTAAGGTGGTTTAGTAATTGAATCATTTTTAATTAAATCATTTTCGATTCCATTATTCAGAGAACTTTACGTCATTGCAAAAGTTAAGTGTCATTGTGAATCTGGCCGTCAATGCGAGGAACTGTGCGTCATTTCGAGGCCAGCCGTCATTGCGAGGATAGCCGTCATTGCGAGGAACGAAGCAATCTTTGAACCCTTTTCATCCTGAGCGTAGTCGAAGGATCTATACGGTTACATACGAACAGATGGTTCGACTCCGCTCACCATGACATGCGGGAAGATTGCTTCCTCGTACCTCCTCGCAATGACGGGCAAAGTCTCCTCGTTATCAAAGGGAAAACCTCCTCGCAATCAAAGGGAAAACCTCCTCGTTATCAAAGGGAAAACCTCCTCTTATTAAAAGTAAACCTCCTCTGTTAAAATAAGTTAATCAAAAACTATTCTCCTCCAATAATCCTTAATTTAGGTCATCTAATTAGTACCTAATGAGATTTTTCATAACCTTTATTTTCTTTTTTGGCTTCCTCATTCCAATATCCGCGCAGACAATCACCGGTCAAATCCGGGATTTGGCTAGTAAAAAACCATTATCAGGCGTAAAAGTGGAAAGTGCAGAGAACAAAACAGTCACTGACCCTCAAGGCAAATTCTCCATCCAGGTTTACGGTCGCGACGACAGTCTAACCTTTTCCTTAAAAGGTTATAGAACCCAGCGATTTATCTACAAAAATGGGATTTACAGGTCTAATATCCAGATTGCATTAGAAGAAATCGTGACGGAAATTGAAGAAATTGTAATCGAGCGAAAAGTGGTCGGAAGTGATCAACCAAAAGTAAAACCCATTTTCATTGAGCAAAAAAAGAAATCAAAATTAAGGCAGATATTTGGAGATCGCGTAGATCTTTCTGGTGGGCCAAGGCCAGGATTTCTCGCCAATGGTAGTACCGCCCAATTATTCAGCATCAACGTCCTCTCTGTAATTTCCATGTTCAAAAAAGAAAAAGAACCTAAAAAATCAAAAGAAGAGCAATTGGAAGAGTTGGAACGGGATATCCAAAATGCAGATTTTGTCTTCTCGAAGAAATTGATCACAGAAATAACTGGATTAACTGGAGATAGGCTCCAGATTTTTCAGAATATATACCGTCGTCCCTACTCCGCATTAATTGAAATGTCTGAATACGAACTTCGGGTATATATTGAAAAAAGTTTTAAAGAATTTCAGAAGGAGAATCCAGGAGCTAAGAAACCTTAGCCTGTAGTCCCATTAAAACTAAGAAACCTTAGCCTGTAAGGCCAATGCATATAATTTCATCTGTTTCACCATCGCCAACAAGCCATTCGCTCTGGTAGGTGACAAATGCTCCTTCAATCCGATCTGTTCAATAAAATAAAGGTCTGCATCCGCAATTTCCTTTGGTGTATGACCGGAAAGCACTTTGACCATCAAACTCACCAAACCTTTGGTGATCACCGCATCGCTATCCGCCGTAAACCACAGTTTACCCTCCTTCATCTCTGGAAATAACCAAACCTTGGATTGGCAGCCTTTAATGATGTATTGTTCCTGTTTATTGGCTTCATCAATCAAAGGAAGCTCTTTACCCAACTGAATAATATATTCATATTTCTCCATCCAATCGGAATAGAAACCAAAATCCTCGATTAATTCGTCCTGTATTTCGTTTATTGTCATTATCTATATTTAATTTCGGTTTAACTCCCTGAAAAGGCTTAAACCAACATGGCAACTGCGCGTTTCACGCCAGCAACCAATGCATCTATCTCTTCTTTTGTATTATACACCGCCAAACTTGCCCTAACCGTACCAGGAATACCATACTGCTCCATGACCGGTTGAGCACAGTGATGCCCTGTCCGAACAGCAATTCCCAATTTATCTAAGATCACCCCAATATCATAAGGATGGGTGCCATCTACCACGAAGGAGATCACCGAGGATTTCTCTTTGGCAGTTCCGATAAAGCGAATCCCTTCCACTTCCTGCAGACGCTCCGTTGCATAGGCCAACAATTCGTCTTCATAAGCTTTGATATTGTCCAATCCGAGGGAATTGATATAATCAATCGCTGCATTCAAGGTAATTCCAGCTTCGATATTTGGCGTTCCAGCCTCAAATTTAAAAGGCAATTCATTATAGGTGGTCTTCTCAAAACTAACGTCTTTGATCATATCACCACCACCTTGGTAAGGCGGCATGGCGTTCAACCATTTTTCTTTACCATACAACACCCCTACTCCGGTCGGTCCGTACATTTTATGTCCAGAAAAGACCAAGAAGTCCACATCCAATTCCTGAACATCAATTTTCAGATGCTGTACAGCTTGTGCAGCATCCAACAGAACCGGTACATTTTTAGCATGAGCCAAACGGATAATTTCCCTGATCGGGTTGATGGTACCTAAGGCATTGGAGACATAGTTTACAGAAACCAATTTAGTTTTATCATTCAACAAAGCAGCATAAGCGTCCATATCCAATTCCCCAGCCTCGTTCATCGGGATAACCTTCAAAACCGCCTTCTTAGTCTCACACAACATCTGCCAAGGCACGATGTTCGAATGATGCTCCATCGCCGAAATGATGATCTCATCCCCTTCATGCACAAATTCTTGCCCATAACAGGTCGCAACAAGGTTGATGCTATCCGTAGTTCCTTTGGTAATGATGACCTCATAATCATGCTCCGCATGAATGAACTCCTGAACCTTACGACGGGTAACCTCAAAGGCATCGGTCGATATTTGGCTCAGATAGTGCACACCACGGTGCACATTACTGTTCATATCGGTATAATAAGCCATGATGGCGTCGATTACAGCTTGGGGTTTTTGGGTAGTTGCTCCATTATCGAGGTATACCAAAGGCTTTCCATTCACCTCACGTTTCAATATCGGAAAGTCTGCGCGTATCGCCTGTATATCTAAATTGTTCAATTTTTCCAGTTTTGATAAAAGTTCTACAAAGTTAATATATATTAAAAACAATCGAGCAGACATTCCGTTAAATGAACGTAATAAAATATTTGAACATCTTTAAAACAAAATCCAATTAACAAAATTTAGATATATATTAAATTAAGTTTAATTACCTTTGTTTAATTATGCAAGAACAACCTTTGAACATACCAGAAGGCTCTAGGAAAGAGGTGATGACATATCTGGAACCATTCATGTTGAATGAAATGGCGGATTACCTGAAACCTGTGGAAGACATGTGGCAACCTGCCGACTTTCTTCCGGACTCTTCACGTGATACTTTTTTTGAGGAAGTACGCGATCTGCAGGAAAGTGCGAAAGAACTTCCCTACGACCTTGTCGCGGTCTTAATCGGCGATACAGTGACTGAAGAGGCGCTTCCGACCTATGAATCTTGGTTGACTATGGTTGATGACGTTGACAAGAACGAGCAAGGCGGCTGGATGAGATGGGTTCGTGCTTGGACAGCGGAAGAGAACCGCCATGGTGATCTATTGAACAAGTATCTTTACCTTTCCGGTCGTATTGACATGCGTCAATTCGAAATCTCCTTACAGTACCTGATCAAAGATGGTTTTGATATCGGTACAGGGGCCGATCCTTACCGGAACTTTATCTATACTTCCTTTCAGGAATTAGCAACGAATGTTTCCCATAGAAGGGTTGCAGGTTTATCCAAAAAATCAGGAGATAAATTATTGGCTAAAATGTGTGGTGTTATTGCAGCAGATGAGGCAAGACATGCCAAGGCTTATATGTCCTTTATTTCCCATGCCCTGGTGGTGGATCCTAGCGAGGTGATGTTGGCTTTTGAAGACATGATGAAAAAGAAGATCGTGATGCCAGCGCATTTTCTACGTGAATCAGGAGAGCCACAAGGAGATGCCTTTGCGCATTTCTCCGATGCGGCACAACGCTTAGGAGTTTATACTGCGGTGGATTACGTGGATATCCTTAAAGAACTTATCGCGGAATGGAAGATTGATCAAGTAGGCGGTTTGAACGAAAAAGGCGAAAAAGCAAGGGATTACCTCATGAAATTACCTGATCGTTTATTGCGATTGGCAGATCGAATCAAGATTCCAGAAAAAGAGTATAACTTTAAGTGGATCTATTAAGTTTTTTAATTTAATTATAGAAAATATAACCCGCCAAATAAATTGGCGGGTTTTTAATAAAAATAACCCCTAACCCCTTAAAAATCTTTAGGGGGTTTTAATTTGTCATTCCATCGTTGAAATTTCCAAAAACCCCATTAATATCCACCTAAAAACAACAATCCTATTTAAACATTCCGTACATTTACTTGTCATACTAATAATTGTTATGCTAAAGGAAAAATTCAATCAATATTCATTCATCTTGGATCGGACAGCCAGGAGGGTAAAACAGTATGCCCAGACCTCCTTTTCCAGCCATGGGATTGATCTAACGGTAGATCAATGGACGGTCATCAAAACGCTTTACGTAGCGAAAGACCTTACCCATAAAGAGATTGCAGATGAATGTGGTAAGGATCAGCCGACCATGACCAGGATCATTGATCTATTGCTGAAAAAAGGATTGGTCATGCGGGTGGAAAATCCCAATGATCGTCGTAGCCTGCATATTCAATTGACCCAAACGGGCAATGAACAAGTCGAAAAACTTGCACCGCTCGTGAAGGAATTCCGTATGAAAGCCTGGGAGAACCTAACAGATGAGGACTTCCAACATTTTACCAGAATATTAAACAAGATCTATTCAAATCTAGAAACAACATAGCTATGATAACAACAGATATATGCATTATCGGAGCTGGACCCGTTGGTCTATTCGCTGTCTTTGAAGCTGGATTATTAAAGATGCGTTGCCATCTAATCGATGCCTTGCCACAGATCGGCGGACAACTTTCCGAGATCTACCCCCATAAACCCATTTACGATATCCCTGGATATCCGAGCATTACCGCACAGGAGCTGATCGACAATCAGTTGAAACAGATCGAGCCCTTCCACCCTACCTTCAGTTTGGGGGAACGCGTTGATGCGCTTCAGAAACAAGATGATGGAAGCTATATCGTGCTGGGATCTGAAGGAACCCAAATCCACTGTCAGGTAGTGGTGATCGCTGGTGGATTGGGCTGTTTTGAGCCCCGTAAGCCGGAGATCCTGAACCTGGAAAACTATGAAGGAAAACAGGTACACTACATGGTTAGGGATCCGGAAAGATTCCGTGACCAACGTATTGTGATCGCTGGAGGGGGTGATTCGGCCTTGGACTGGACTATTTTCTTGAGTGATGTAGCCAAAGAAGTCACCTTGGTACACCGGAGCGACAGTTTTAGAGGGGCTCCAGATTCTGCGGAAAAAGTATACCACTTGGCGCAGGAAGGAAAGATCAACCTGCTACTGTCCCATAACCTGCAAAGTCTGAACGGGAATGGCCATATGGAAAGCATTTCCTTGATCAATAAGAACAAGGAGGCTATCCAGTTGGATACCGATCATTTTATCCCACTATATGGCCTTAGCCCGAAACTGGGACCTATTGCAGATTGGGGATTGCAGATCGACAAGAACGCGATCGAAGTAAACACCTTCGATTATTCCACCAATATTGAACGCATCTTTGCGATAGGCGATATCAATACCTATCCCGGAAAATTGAAACTGATCCTTTGTGGGTACCATGAAGCTGCCTTGATGGCACAAAGCGCCTTCAAATATGTATATCCGGATCAGAAGTTGAGTTTTAAATACACCACCGTAAATGGAGTAAACGCATTTTAGAACATGGAAGATATCATCACCATAAAAGTAGAAGACCGCGATGGCAGTACCCAAGAGGTGCAAGTACCTACCGACGTTAACCTGAGCCTGATGGAAATCCTGAAGGCTTCGGAATACGATATCCTAGCGACCTGTGGAGGAATGGCACTCTGCGCTACCTGCCATGTAGAAGTATTGGCCGGTGCAGAAAACCTTTCAGAACCTGAAGATCAGGAACTGGACATGCTCGACACCCTTCCTGATGCGGATTCGCAAAGCCGATTGGCATGCCAGATTCGATTGCATCCGGAAAATGAAGGTCTGCATATTAAGATCAGGGGCAGTTTGCAATAAAAATTATAAGTGTACTTTTTACACTTAGTTAGTTGGAATTAAGTCCTTGAGAACAAATAAGATAGGAGATTGTTTAATTAAGAAAAGGGGGCATAATCTAAAATTAATGCAATTATTTAATAGATAATGCAATAAAATGTCAGATATTTGTACCTTATTTTAAAATTCTTTTAAAGAAACATATGATGTTGCTAAATCGTTCTGAGAGAAACTTTCCAAGAGTTGTCGTTATAGGTGCTGGCTTCGGAGGGGTGGAAGTTGCCCGCCGACTGAAGAACAAGGAAGTTGAAGTATTATTGATCGACAGAAACAATTACCATACTTTTCAACCTTTGATGTACCAAGTGGCAACTGGAACCCTAGCATCGGATTCCATCTCTTTTCCACTTCGGAAAATGTTCAAGAACCAACAGAATTTTCGTTTTCGATTGGCCGAGGTCCAACAGATCAATACCGCTGAAAAAATAGTCCATACATCGGTAGGCGACTACGATTACGATTACTTGGTGATCGCAACAGGAGCTACCAGCAATTTCTTTGGCAACAAGGAAGTGGAAAAATACTCCCTTCCGATGAAGAGTATTGTGGAAGCCTTGAATATACGTTCCTACATGATCCAGAATCTGGAAGAGGCTGTCCTTCGGAAGAATACCTCCGATAGAGAGCGTTATTTGAATTTTGTGGTTGTGGGTGGCGGACCAACGGGGGTTGAACTTTCTGGTGCGATTGCAGAATACCAACAGCATATGCTGAAAAAGGATTACCCAGAACTATCTACCTATGAGATGAAGGTCTATCTGGTAGAGGGTACAGGAAAGATTTTGGGCGCCCTTTCGGAAAAATCATCCCGTGATGCGGAGCGTTATCTGAATGAATTGGGTGTGAAAGTGACCTTGAATACGGTAGTTACAGGCTATGATGGCAATACAGTAACCCTATCTTCCGGCGAACAGATTCCTACTAAGACAGTGATCTGGGGCGCGGGAGTTATGGGACAGATGCCAGAAGGCTTAAGTCCGGAAATCATTGAACGTGGAAACCGAATCCGTATTGATGAGCAATGCCGAGTTGAAGGGTTGGAAGATGTGTATGCGATTGGTGATGTTTCTGCTATGATCACGGAGGAGAACCCTCGTGGATTGCCAGGAGTTGCTCCTGTGGCGCAACAACAGGGTAAATATGTGGCAGTGCATATCATGAATGCGCTCAATAAACAGGAAAGTAAGGGTTTTAAGTATTTTGATAAGGGATCCATGGCTACGGTTGGAAGAAATCGTGCGGTTGTGGATATGGGAAGCTTACATATGAAAGGCTTTCTGGCCTGGATGACCTGGATGTTCGTGCATTTGGTATCTATCTTTGGATTTAGGAACAGGGTGGTGACTTTTGTGAACTGGACCATCAAATTTTTAACGAAGAACTCGGGTATCAGGTTGATTATTCATAAGTATGAAAGACCAAAGCCAGAACCAAAAGTAGAAGCTGAAAATAAAGCGTATTAAAACAAACTAGATAAAGGTTAAAGAGGCCGTATTAAAACTTTCGAGTTAGATACGGCCTCTTTTTGGTTCGGTATGTACGTATATTGTCAGTGGGATGTAAGTGGGGTTTAAGTATCTTTTAGCACTTACACCTCACTTACAGGGCACTTAGAACATGCTTTCAGTGCGAAGGAAGTTTTGTTAAAATTTGTTAATATGGAGGGGAAGATATACGATAGGCATATGCTTTGCGTTTATGTATTAAAGAAAAGCAAAAGAGTAAAAATTTCATAATTTAGGTTAATAATTGGTTTGGTAAAATCCTGAGGTTCCCCACCTCAGGATTTTTTTTGTTTTTGTTAGTTTTTAGTTATTGGGAGGAGGTATACTTTTCATGGCGAGGAGGTTTCTCCGTCATTGCGAGCGCCTCCGTCATTGCGAGGAGGCACGACTAAGCAATCTTTGGACTTTGTCATCCTGAGCGCAGTCTTTGTCATCCTGAGCGCAGTCGAAGGATCTGTACACTAGCAAACGAACAGATGGTTCGACTCCGCTCACCATGACATGGACAACTGTTACATGTGTAAAGATTGCTTCGTACCTCGCAATGACGATGGCCCATCGCAATGACGGCGAAGGTTTCCTATACTTTCAGGATATTTTCAATATATTTATATGATTAATAACCAAATACAAAATAACCACGTACTTTTTAACCAAAATACCCTAAGTATGAAAAACCACACACAAACATACTTAATCATCATTGCCATCCTATTAGGCATACTGATCTTCAGTCCTATTTACAACCTCCTATTCCATAATGAAATGGCATTTGGATTTCCATTCACCTTCCTAACCTACAAAAACTTCCACTCCACAAATGGTATTGGAGAATCCTATCAATTTCTTCCCCTATCCTTCATATGGAATATCATCATTTTCAACATTACGTTTTTCTTAATGAGGTTTATTATCAAAAGATAGATTATCTTCGCATATTTACTATCCCCATTAAACAAAACAACCCTCATTAAACAAAAACAAACATGACAAATAAAGACATAGCTAAAGTCTTCAAATTATGTGGACAACTCATGGAGCTTCACAATGAGAATTCCTTTCGTACCAAAGCTATGGCGAACGCCTCCTTCCGAGTAGATAAATTACCTTTTGCAGCCAGCACTTCCAACCTGGAAGAACTGAGCGAGCAACCCAATATCGGGAAAAGTACCGCGGAGAAAATCCTACAAGTATTAACTACAGGCACCTTCCCAGAATTAGAGAAACTGATCGAGAAAACCCCGGAGGGCATCATCGAAATGTTAAAAATCAAGGGACTCGGTCCAAAGAAAATCCAGATCATCTGGAAGGATTTAGAGATCGAATCCGTGGGCGAGCTATATTATGCCTGCAATGAAAACCGTTTAATAGAAGCCAAGGGGTTCGGGTTAAAAACCCAAGAAGACATCAAGAAATCCATTGAGTTTTCCATTGCCAACCAAGGTTGGTTCCTCTACGCAAGGGTAATGCCTTTTGCGGAAAACCTAATCAAAAACCTTCAAGAAAAAACAAGCAATAAACTCTCGTTTACAGGAGATTACCGCCGAAAGATGGAAGTTTTACAGCAGGTACAAATCCTGTGCGCAGGAACATCCGAAGAAGCCCTTCATCTGGTTAAATCGCTGGAATTTGAAATGGATGTAAACCAGGAAAGCGGCAGGATCAGCTTCCGGGAAGAGAATGGGTTTGCCTTTGAGGTCATCCCTACTCCTGCTTCCGATTTCGCCAAGGACCTTCTCTTGACCACCGGTTCTCCCCAACATATCCAGCAATTGGAAAACCTTGGCAAGCTAAAATCCTTGCCAACAGAAGAGGAAATCTACCAATCCTTGGGATTAGCTTATATAGAACCCGAACTACGCGAAGGGAATCAGGAAATCGAATTGGCGAAAACCAATAGCCTACCTACCCTCATTACCTATCAAGATCTGAAAGGAAGTCTCCATAACCACTCCACCTATTCCGATGGTGTGCATAGCTTGGCAGATATGGCCAACTATTGCAAAAACGAGCTGGGGCTGGAATACCTGGGTATTTGCGACCACTCCCGAACAGCAGTTTATGCCAATGGGCTTTCTATTGAACGTGTGGAAGAACAATGGCGAGAGATCGATCAATTGAACCAGGAGCTAGCTCCTTTCAAAATATTCAAAGGGATCGAGTCGGATATTTTGGGCGATGGCTCCTTGGATTATCCAGCCGAGATCCTATCCAAATTCGATTTTGTGGTAGCATCGATTCACGGCAACCTGAAAATGGAGGAAGAAAAAGCAACCAACAGGTTAATCAAAGCTATTGAAAACCCTTATACCACGATACTTGGACATCCGACGGGAAGGTTATTATTATCTCGCGCCGGATACCCCATCGACTATAAAAAAGTGATCGATGCCTGTGCCGCAAATCAGGTCGTCATTGAGATCAATGCCAATCCATTACGCTTGGATCTTGATTGGCGCTGGCAGCAATATGCCTTGGAAAAAGGCGTACTCCTTTCCATCAATCCCGATGCGCACCGAAAAGAAGGACATTTGGATATGGAATTTGGCGTTTATGTGGCACGTAAAGGCGGCCTGACCAAAGAAAAATGTTTGAACGCATTTAGTTTATCAGAAATATCTTCTTATTTTACCAACAACAAGAAATAACCAAAATAATACCCTCATATCGATCATGAAGTTAAACGGAAAATCTTTTTTATTGGGATTGATGCTGATGGCCGGCACACAGACCGGACATGCCCAATTGATGAAAGCCAAAGAAATCTATACCAAGGCAGATTCCCTACGAGGCGAATTGACACCTTTGAGAACCTGCTATGATATCCAATACTACCACTTGGACATCAAGGTGGATATAGACAATAAATTCATCAGCGGCAGCAATGAATTCCAGTTCAAGGTAGTAGATCGATTCAATAAACTTCAGTTCGACCTGTTCGATAACCTCTCCGTAGATAAAGTCGTTTATAAAGGGAAGGAACTGCCTTTTACGAGGGAATACAATGCGGTATTTGTCACATTCCCAAACTACCTGGAAAAAGGGACGGAAGATTCGTTTACCGTTTTCTACTCCGGGAACCCGATACAAGCCACCAGAGCGCCTTGGGATGGTGGGTTTGACTGGAAGAAAGACAGCAAGGGCAAACCTTGGGTCGCTACCGCTGTTCAGGGGCTTGGCGCGAGTGTATGGTGGCCAAACAAAGATCATCAATCGGATGAGGTAAACGGCATGATGATCTCTGTAGCAGTACCTAATGGTGTCATGAATGTTTCCAACGGAAGGCTTGTTAAAACCGAAAAACTGAAAGGAAATTACACCAAGTACCATTGGAAAGTGGATAACCCGATCAATAATTACAATGTGGCATTGAACATTGGTGACTATGCTCATTTCAAGGAAGTATATACTGGTGAAAAAGGGAAACTGGACCTGGATTATTATGTGCTGAAAGAGAATGCGGACAAGATCGATTTTCTGAAGAAGAACGCCAAAGAAACCTTAAAGGCATTTGAACATTGGTTTGGGCCCTACCCATTCTATGAAGATGGCTATAAACTGGTAGAGACCGCCCATTTGGGTATGGAACATCAAAGTGCGATCGCCTATGGTAACAAATATAAGAATGGCTACCTGGGTGGCGACGGATCAGGCACAGGTTGGGGATTGAAATGGGATTTCATCGTGGTGCATGAATCCGGTCATGAATGGTTCGGCAATAACATCACCGCAAAGGATCTGGCCGATATGTGGATTCATGAAAGCTTCACCAATTATTCGGAGGCCCTGTTCATCGATTATTACTATGGCAAAGAAGCCAGCCAGGCATACGTCAATGGTAACCGAAGAGGGATTACCAATCAAACACCTATTCAAGGTCCATACCATGTGAATAAGGAAGGATCTGGTGACATGTACAACAAAGGCGGTGTGTTACACAATATGATCCGCACGATGATCGATGATGACGAGAAATGGCGAGCGATTTTGAGGGGCATGAACAAGACCTTCTACCACCAGACCGTGGATTACAACGATATCTTGAAATACATGACCGAACACAGTGGCATAGACCTGAGCAAAGTCTTTGAACAGTATGTGCAACGAAAAAGCATCCCTACGCTGGAGATCAGAAATGCTAGTCGCCCAGGATCCTTTATAATCCGCTGGAATTCAGAGGTCGACAACTTCCATATGCCGGTACACATCTTCGATAAGGATGGTAAAAAGGTATTGATAAAACCGACTACGAAATGGTCCACGCACCGTTTTGAAGGGCTGACCACGGAGACCATAAAAGCGGATACCTTCAATTATTATATCGGGGTGACCACACAATAATTGACAGTGGATTTCGTTAGCAATACCAGATATCGAAAAAATAAAAAAGTTCTTCGTAAAATGAACATTTTTATGGAAGCGGCTTTATATAAAAACCATTTTTTTTCATTAGGTTTGCATTTAAATTTTACAATATACTTTCACAAATAAATGGGGCTTTTTAATTGGTTTACGCAAGAAGTTGCAATAGACTTGGGTACAGCTAACACCCTGATCATTCACAATGACAAAGTAGTAGTTGACGAGCCATCTATCGTAGCATTTGACCGCACGACAAATAAGGTAATTGCCATCGGTCGGCAGGCCATGCAGATGGAGGGTAAGACACACGATAATATTAAAACAGTAAGACCATTGCGCGATGGGGTAATTGCGGATTTCACAGCTGCAGAACACCTGATCCGAGGCATGGTCAAACTGATCAATAAAGGAAAATCCTGGTTCTTCCCATCTTTACGTATGGTAGTTTGTATTCCTTCTGGTATCACCGAGGTGGAAAAACGTGCTGTACGCGACTCTGCAGAGATTGCAGGAGCAAAAGAGGTCTACTTGATCCATGAACCTATGGCAGCTGCTGTAGGTATCGGGATTGATGTAGAAGAGCCTGTAGGGAACATGATCATCGATATCGGTGGTGGTACGACCGAGATTGCGGTTATCGCCTTATCGGGTATCGTCTGCGACCAATCCATCCGTGTAGCAGGAGATAATTTTGACTCGGACATCGTTCAGTACATCCGTCGTCAACATAACATCATGATCGGAGACCGTACAGCAGAGAAGATCAAGATCGAAGTGGGTGCTGCTCTTCCGGAGCTGACCGATCCACCAGAAGATTTTGCTGTTCAAGGACGTGATTTGATGACCGGTATTCCTAAGCAGATTACCGTATCCTATACCGAGATTGCACATTGTTTGGATAAATCCATCTCCAAGATCGAAGAAGCTATCCTTAAAGCCTTAGAGATCACTCCTCCGGAATTATCAGCTGATATTTACCAAACAGGTATCTACCTAACTGGAGGTGGTGCTTTATTGAGAGGATTGGACAAACGTATCCAAGCAAAAACAAAATTACCTGTTCACGTTGCTGAAGACCCACTCCGTGCGGTTGTACGCGGAACAGGGATCGCATTGAAGAACATTGGACGTTTCAAGTTCTTGATGCAGTAATTAATGAACAATACTTATTCCGTACGCGATATAATGTCTCTCAGCACGTTATATCGCGTACCTATTAAAAGAGATTTAGAATGAAAAACCTTTGGCTTTTCTTGGTAAGATACAATGCCTTTTTTTGGTTTGTGTTGTTCTTTACCGTATCTCTTTTATTGGTTGTCCAAAACAACCGGTACCAACGTTCTGCCTTCGTCAATTCCTCCAATGTGGTCGTAGGTTCTTTCTACGATAAATTAAACTCTTGGAAAAGCTATTTGGCATTGGAAGAGACGAACAAAAACCTGGCACAGGAGAACGCTGAATTAAGACAGCAATTACAGAAATTCATTCTTGCCGATACCTTGGACTCTGTCCAAATCGCTGATTCCATCGAAGAAAACCGTTATCGGTTTACCATCGCCGAGGTGGTGAACAACAGTATACATCAAAAGAGCAATTTCATCACCATCAATAAGGGATCGTCCGAAGGTGTGGAAAAAGGCTTGGGCGTTATCACGTCCAATGGTGTTGTTGGTGTAGTATTGAATGTATCTCCTCATTTCAGCACGATCCAATCCTTATTGCATCCAGACACCCGGGTTTCCGTGACCTTGGACACCACCAATGTGTTCGGTTCGCTGGCTTGGGGAAACAATGTGGATCCTAGATTTGCCCTGGTAAGGGATATTCCGAACCATGTGAAAGTGCAAAAAGGCATGAAGATCTATACCTCCGGATTTTCTTTGTTCCCGAAAGGGATCGAGATCGGTACGGTGGAAGAAACAGGGATTGTATCGGGTGAGAGTTTCTTGGATGTGAAGATCAGGCTGCGCACCAATTTCAGTAACCTGAACCATGTCTATGTAGTGAAGGACCTTTTGGAGAACGAGAAAAATTTGTTAGAAACTCAAACGGAGGATAACAATGGGTAGTGTGGTATTATTTAATCTGTTTCGGTTTGTGGCCTTGATCGCTCTGCAGGTGGTCTTGTTCAAGAATGTGGGTTACTATAACCTGGCAACCCCCTTTCCTTATATCTTGATAATCTTTTTATTACCGATCAATATTCCTAATTTTATACTATTCTTGTTGGCCTTCGCCACTGGATTAACAGTAGATGCTTTTTACGATTCCATCGGAGTTCATGCGGCAGCTTGTGTTGCTTTGGCCTGGTTCAGGATCTTTTTCCATAAGATCACCCTGGACGTGGATGCACAGAATTCCTTTGAAACGCCTGCCTTGGGCAACATGGGATCCAAATGGTTCTTATCATACATCGCAATAGGTACCGTGGTACATCATATCGTACTCTTCCATGTGGAGTATTTTAGTTTTTCTAATTACTTAAGTACGCTGTTGAGCATTCTACTGAGCAGTATTTTCACTATCTTGTTAATCATGCTGATCAGCTTGCTGGTTTATAGGCGGAAATCAAGATTATTAGGCAATTAACATAGTAAAGGGTTCATTTCATGAACAATAGTTTCTTCAATCGTAAGTTCGTTATTCAGGGGATTTTTATAGCCATTGCATTGGTTATTGTAATTAGATTGTTCTATATACAGATCATCGATGATCGGTATTTACTTTCGGCGAACAATAATGTGATGCGGAAGGAGATTATCTATCCTGCACGCGGGGTAATCTTAGATAGGAACGGAAAGATGTTGGTGGAGAACGAAATGGTATTTGATCTTATGGTGACCCCAAGAGAGGTTAAGGATATAGACACCCTCCTATTCTGTGAACTTTTGCAGATCGATACAGCCGATTTCAATAAACGCATGAAAAAAGCGAGAGCGGAGTCGCCATATCGCCAATCTGCCTTTATGAAGCAGGTACCAATACAGATTTTTGCTCCTTTTGAAGAACAACGCTATAAATTTCGAGGATTTTATGTTCAGAAAAGAACGGTAAGGCACTATCCAGACAGCATAGCTCCGCAGTTTTTGGGTTATATCCAAGAGGTAAACGAAAATGACATTAAAAAATCCAATGGTTTCTATCGTTCGGGAGATTATATCGGGGCATCGGGCGTTGAACGTGCATATGAAGATTTGTTACGTGGGAAACGTGGCGTAAAGAATAGAATGGTTGATGCCCTTAACAGGCCACAAGGGGTTTTCATGGACGGTAAATACGATACTACGGCTGTTTCTGGAGAAGGCTTGGTTTCTTCCCTGGACAAGGAACTGCAGGTCTTGGCCGAGAAAATGATGAAGAACAAACTAGGCTCGGTAGTCGCTATCGAACCTTCCACTGGAGAAATCCTGACCTTCGTCAGTAGTCCGGGTTATAACCCTAATTTGATGGTGGGCAGGGAACGCGGAAATAATTACATGAAATTATTGGAGGACCCGAACAACCCGATGTTTATCCGGCCGATACAAGCATCCTATCCCCCTGGATCTGTCTTCAAGGTCGTGGCAGCCCTTACAGCGCAACAGGCGGGCGTGATCAATGAACAGACGGTATTTTATTGTCCTGGAGGCTACCGTTATGGTGGTGGACGTGCGATCATGCGCTGTACCCACGTGGATGGAGCAACAGGATTGGTGAAATCCATCAAGATGTCCTGTAATACGTATTATGGTTATGTATATGCCAAGATGATCGATGGTCGAGGAATGGCCAGTTATAAGGCTTATGACCTTTGGCGTGATGGTCTTTTGAAATTTGGTCTTGGCGGTAAATTAGGGATCGATCTACCAGGAGAAAAAACAGGTTTGGTTCCTACTTCCAATTTTTATAGCAAGCGCTATGGAAGCGACAAGTGGAAATCTGGGTATAACATTTCCCTTTCCATCGGGCAGGATGCCTTGGGAATTACCCCACTTCAGATGGCGAACGTGATGGCCATTGTGGCCAATCGTGGATTTTACTATCGCCCGCACCTGATCAAAGGCATCGGAGAAAAACAGATCGTGAAGGAAGAATTTACAGAGAAGATCTTTGCAGGTGTGGATGCCAAATACTACGAACCGGTTATCGAGGGAATGAGCCAGGCGGTCAATCAAGGTGGTACTGGTGCTGCATCTCGGATCGCAGGCATAGAGATGTGTGGAAAGACCGGTACGGTACAGAACCCTCATGGGGAGAACCATGCGGTATTCTTTGCCTTTGCCCCTCGGGAGAACCCTAAGATTGCTATTGCCGTATTCGTAGAGAACGCGGGATATGGTGGTACCTGGGCGGCGCCTATTGCCAGTATGCTGGTGGAGAAATACCTGAAGGATACCATTACCTTACCGAAATATATTCAGGACAGGATCTACAATGGAAACCTCCTACCGAAACCAAAAGTTAAGGTAGAAAAAGAAGATCCCAAACTGAAAAAAGATAGTACGAAGAATAAAAAGGACAGCATAAAATTAAGAACCACGGCCATTGAACCAAAGAAGAAGGAATCGGCAATTTTAGTACACCATAGTCAGGTAAGAAGGTAAGATGAATAATTTACAGAATAAGAGTTTCTTTGGGCGGATTGACTGGATTACCATTGGTCTATGGATGACCCTATGCTTGATCGGATGGTTCAACATCCATGCGGCGGTTTATGATGCAGAAAATCCAGGGTTGTTCAATTTGGCTACGAATTACGGAAAACAATCCATCTATATTTTTACTGCCCTGATCATCGGAATCTGTATTTTAATTATTGATTCCCGGTTCTTTATCTCTTCGGCTCCTATTATCTATATCCTGGTGATATTGCTCCTCATAGCGACCTTGGTAGTTGGACGAAGTGTTGGTGGAAATCAATCATGGATACCATTGGGAAGCTTCAGGTTACAACCTTCTGAATTCGGAAAGTTGGCGACCTGTTTATTGTTGGCCTATTACCTCAGCAATCAAACCAATAAAACGCCCAACATGAAGACCTTGATGATTGGTGCGGCAATTGTATTTCTTCCGATCGCTTTGGTTATGCTACAGAAAGATACCGGCTCGGCCTTGGTTTTCTTTTCCTTGATCTTTGTTTTTTATAGGGAGGGTTATATCGGTTCTTCGGTTTTGATTATCGGGGGATTGGCCATTCTGCTGTTTGTTCTGGCTTTATTGATCAACCAATGGATTCTCATTGGTATAATTGCCCTCATATGTGGTTTCTTTGCTTTTATGATGCGTAAAAAGCGAAAGAATATAATCAATATAGCCTTATTTTTTGCTTTTTCATCCATCTATATCCTCAGTGTAGATTTTGCCTACAATCAGATCTTGAAACCCCATCAAAGAAACCGTATTGATGTTATTTTAGGGAAGATTGAGGATCTACGTGGGGAAGGCTATAACCTAAACCAATCGAAGATTGCAATTGGATCGGGTCAACTTTTTGGTAAAGGCTATCTTCAAGGAACCCAAACGAAATACAATTTTGTTCCGGAGCAAAGTACCGATTTCATCTTTTGTACTGTGGGTGAAGAATGGGGTTTTGTGGGCTCGGTTATCTTGATTTCGATCTATGTGGCACTACTATTACGCATAGTAAACATTGCTGAAAGGCAAAGGACTGCCTTTGCCCGAATATATGCCTATGGGGTGGCTTCTATCCTATTTTTCCACTTCTTTATCAATCTAGGAATGACCATAGGTTTGGTACCTGTAATCGGAATCCCATTACCATTCATCAGCTATGGAGGTTCTTCCCTATGGTCAT
The DNA here is from genome assembly GCF_002734245.1 of Sphingobacterium sp. 1.A.4. NCBI lineage: Bacteria > Pseudomonadati > Bacteroidota > Sphingobacteriia > Sphingobacteriales > Sphingobacteriaceae > Sphingobacterium > Sphingobacterium sp. 1.A.4. The sequence goes on along the minus strand of NZ_PEAZ01000023.1, from coordinate 61,974 downwards.
TCACCATTTTATTGTTTATTCTTTTACGATTTGACTCGTCGAGAAAAGGGCTATAACCTATCGAGTACCATTCGGATAGCTTTGTCCACAATCTCCTTGGGATTGCTGGCGAAGGTTTCATTTACCCGACTGGCTAGGATGGCGTTAATGGAGATTGCATGATGTCCTAACATATTGCTGAGTGCATATATTCCCGCTGTTTCCATCTCCAGATTGGTAATTTGATAGCCATTGACCTTGAAGGTATTGGCCTGTTTGATGAGATGGGGATAGGTATTTTGCGAACGCAAGTTCCTTCCTTGTGGCCCATAAAATCCCGGTGCGGTCATGGTTACTCCCTTTGGAATATCATGCGCAAATTTCTTCAAGAGCCTTTCGGAGGCATGAGCCACATATGGTTTGAAGCTAAGGTCATGGAATTTTTCGATGACAGCCTCTTGGATTTCTAATTCCTTGCTGTTATATGGCTTTTGATAATACTGCATGAGGGTATCAAAACCAATGGCATATTCGCTGGCCAAGATGGTACCCATGGCAATATTTCCTTGTATGGAGCCGGATGTTCCGATCCGGATAATGTCCAGTGATTTAATCTCCGATTTCAGGTTCCTGGTTTCAAAATCAAAGTTCAATAGGGCATCCAGTTCATTCAAAACGATATCGATATTATCTGTTCCAATGCCGGTGGAGATAACGGTCAATCGCTTACCATTCACATGGCCGGTATGGGTAATGAATTCCCTTTTTCCCTTTCGGATTTCGATATCATCAAAATATTTGGATACTTCGGGCACCCTGTCGGGATCTCCTACAAAGATGATGGTATCGGCAATGTCTTCTGGTTTTAGGTTAAGATGGTAGATACTGCCATCTGCATTAAGAATTAATTCAGAATCGTTAATCATATCGTTCGTAAGTAAGTGATTTTTAAGTCCGCTACTTTTTCAAGTTTCCCCAGGACTTCGTTCACTTGTAATTTACGAATTTCAAACTGCAATTTGCAATTCAAATCAAATTCTTGGTTTAATACCTGTAAATCTGCATCTTTCATGATCCGCATGACATCGTTCATCTGAACATAATCAAATTGGACTTCGTAGACATCATTTACGGTGAGTTCTATAATGTTTGCTACCTGGAGTGCTTCCTGGGTAGCGGTTTTGTAGGCATTGATCAAACCGGGTACACCCAATAGGGATCCGCCAAAATAGCGTACAACAACCACGAGCACATTGGTGATGTCCTGGGAAAGCAGGACGTTCAGGATTGGTCTTCCGGCTGTACCGGAAGGTTCGCCATCGTCGTTGATGCGAAAGACATTGCGGTCGGGGGTTAATCGATAGGCATAGCAATGATGCCTGGCTTTGGGGTGCTGGCTTTTCAGATCGGCAATGATATCCTTCAGGCTGGATTCATCCTTGAAGGGATAGGCATAGGCAATGAACTTGGAGCCCTTGTCGCGGAAAATCCCTTCCGAGGGCGATTCAATGGTCCGATAGGTATCTTCAAATAAACTCACAGAAATGCAATTAATAAAACGGAAATTAAAGCCAAAAATACCCCAATTTTATTGGAATTGCTAAGTTTCTCACGGAAAAGAAGGACACCAACCAAAGCGCCTACGGAGATTACCCCGATATTCATGCCCGTAAATACGATGGATGGGTTGTCTGGCAAGGCGCGATGTGCCTTCATATAGAATACGATATTGCCAAAGTTGAACATCCCGAGTATTAAGCCATAGGCTATGGATCTTAGATCCAAGGCTTGTTTCTTAATAAGGAGCAGGTAGGTTAGAAAGAGTATGGCAAAGCCCAAGGCTAGGACAAATACGATCCAAAGGGAGGACATGTAGGTGATTTCTGCTGATTGGGCGACTTGCTTGAAAAGGATATCAATGATTCCCATTCCGAAAAAGACGAGTAAAGGGAATATCCAGGTATTATCTGTGGAGTTGTTTTCGGTGTTACTTGTTTGGCTGCTATCTTTTTTGTTCCATCCGATGGAGAAGATAATGGCTAATATACCGACTGAAATCCCGATCAATTTGGTTGGTACGACCTCCTCTCCCATCCATAAAAATGCGGCTATTAAGGGGATGAAAAGGGATAAACGTTGGGCGACCTCTGTTTTTACAATTCCGCCATAGCGAATGGACATGGCAATGCAAATGAAGATGGCGGGTAATAAGAAGCCTAATGGAAGGTATAAACGCCAAGGCAGTTCTTTTTGCCAAGGGATGATTGCCGGTTTTAAAACCAAATAGGTTAATAAGAGTGCCATCGGATAGTTCCAGACCAGAAGCTGCAAGTAATTGACGCCTTTTTGTTTCGCCAATTTGATGATAACGGCAACTGTTACGGAACAGAGTACACTTAAAAGTACATAGATCATACGGATAATGTATTTTGACTCCGCAAATATAAGCTTATCCTAATTATTTATTTATCAGTTGGGGGGTTGGGTTTATAGCTAATGTTATGTTTCAAGAAATAGGTCCCTTTTCTGTTTCCATTTTTGACAGGTTGGAAGTGTATCTCATCCAAAAATAAATCTTCGATGTTTTTCATTTCTTGATGAATGCGATCAAGTATTTCATTTCGAATTACATTTGTTTAAATTGCATGCTTTAAACCTACTTTCATAAATCTTATCCTACCTAATGTATCGATTAAAATATCAGAATTTAAGATTAACGATTGATTCCTATAAGATGGTACCCATTTTTCAAATATTGGGAATAGCCGAGTCTTTATTTGATTATTAATCAATTTTTCGAATGGTTCAAGTCTTGGTTTAGGGATGGAATCAAAATCGGATAGGTATATTTTATGGTCGCCATATCGTTTCTTAATCTGATTTAATTCATCCAGGTCAATCGTTCTATAGTATTGTTTAAACCCTAGACCTAGATCCTCGATTAACTTTCCACCACGTATGGTGTATATGTCTTTTGAAAATCCCTCCTCACCAAACTCTCCATTTTTTTTATTTGGGGTAAATAAAATCTTACCATTAGATAAAAAACCAATTTTATTCAGAGGTTGCCACATCCCATCTATTAAAACCTTTTTGAATTTAGGGTCGTAGATACTTTTTTCAATGATAATCAACGGATAGTTATAATACATCAATAGGACCACCATATTTTTATCATCATAATATATCTGGTAATTTCCTTTAAAGAATTCATGGTATTTGGATGGATCATCAGGTTTGTATTTCTCTAAAATAGTTGATTTCAAAATATTTAACCTATTAACTCTTCCTCCTAAATTAATTCTTTCTGGCAGATATGAATTGCGGGAATTCTCTAATGATTGTTTACTATTAAGATTCTGTTTTCCCTTCTCATTGGAGGTATCCAATAATGTATTTCGTTTTTTATCAATTTCAACCTTATTAACCTCATTTGAATTAAATAGATGCAGCTGATGAGGAGGAAGTAAAAAATTGGCGAAAATTAAAATCACCAAAATTATCAATCCAAATTTGATGTTCTTCATCATTTCAATTTGTTTATTTTAAGATGATAAACACTAATAAATTGCATAAACGATTTTTTCAAATGAAAAATAGGCGATAATTCTGAGGATATTTTCATTATATAATCATCATATTTAGATTATTTTTATGATTATATTTTGATTATTTTTCGTTTTTTTAATTAAATTTTAATGTTTTTTTTTGACAAAATTACACTCAAATATTTATCAATTATTTCAATATAAAATATTGTAAAATAGTCTTAAATATCTTATATTTAAATATTTATATTTTTTTATCTTATTTTTTATTCAATTTTTAGACTGCAATTTGCATTAATTTATACATGATTTTTAATCATATTTTCCATTAGTTTTTTCATGTTTTTTATCCATATTTTTTGACTAAAAATCAATTATTTTAAAAAAATATTTTGCAGTTATGCAGATTAGCTCTATATTTGACTCAAATTAAACGGGAATGCACAAACAATACACATATACAAACTTTTGGTTCTTTTATTTTTATGATAAGAGCAGGGACTAGTATATGGTATCGGAAGCGATATATGAGGTCCCAAATGTAAAGTTTGGGACCTTTTTTTTGGGCATCCGGTAAAGCATTCAACAATAAACAACACAGTAAAATTTAAAATGAGCGAGAAAACAAGAATAGCCATCCAAGGAGTTAAAGCATCCTTTCACGAAGAAGCAGCATACAAGTATTTCGGTACGGAGATCGAAACATTGGAATGTACCTCTTTCAAACAGACTTGCGAAATGTTGAAACAAGGAAAAGCAGACTACGTGGTAATGGCGATTGAAAACTCGATTGCAGGTAGCATCCTGCCAAACTACAACCTCCTGAGGGATTACCGATTCCATATTATTGGTGAGGTCCATCTGAACATTCAGCAACATTTATTGGCGCTTCCAGGGGTTAAGCTTTCTGATATACATTATGTAGAGTCCCACCCTATCGCTATCCGCCAATGTGATGAATTCCTTTCCGAGCATCCTGAATGGACGATAAAAGAGGGAATGGATACCGCTGCATGTGCTAAAAAAATATTGGATGATAAGTTGACAAACACCGCAGCGATCGCTTCTGAAGCTGCTGCAAAACTATACGGTTTACAGATCCTGGAAAAAAGGATAGAAACCAATAAGAAAAACTCCACCCGTTTCTTGATTCTATCCAACGACTTGGAGGAACAGAAAAATGCAAACAAAGCATCTATTTCTTTCCAGACTTCTCATGCGATTGGCGCCTTGGCCTCTGTGTTGCAATGTTTTGCAGAGCAGAATGTAAACTTGAGTAAGATCCAATCCATGCCAGTTGTAGGACGTAGGAACGAATACGACTTTTATGTGGATGTGGAATGGAAAAAGCAGTCGGATTATGATGCTGCCATCCGCAAGGTCCTAAAACATACCGTGAACTTCAGTATCATGGGTGAATATGTGAAAAACGAAAAAATCTAAATCTAATTAAATACGTAAAAATTAAAGACAACATACAATGAAACATTCATTAGACATCCTTCCTTTAAAATCTTGGTTAGACACAGGGGATAAACCATTAATCATCGCGGGACCATGTAGTGCAGAGACAGAAGAGCAATTGGTATCCACTGCACATTTGTTGGCCAACACTGGAAAAGTGAATGTATTACGTGCCGGAATCTGGAAACCACGTACGCGTCCAGGAGAATTCGAAGGTATCGGAAGCATCGGTTTGGAATGGTTGAAACGTGCTAAAGAAGAAACCGGATTGTTAACGGCTACTGAAGTTGCTACAGCAAAACACGTGGAAGAAGCCTTGGCAGCTGGCGTAGATGTACTTTGGATCGGTGCCCGTTCGACGGCAAACCCATTCACTGTTCAGGAAATCGCTGATGCGCTTCAAGGTGTAGATGTTCCTGTATTGGTTAAAAACCCGGTAAATCCTGATTTGTCTCTTTGGATCGGTGCGCTTGAGCGTGTGAACAGAGCAGGTATCAAAAAATTGGCAGCTATCCACCGTGGATTCTCTTCTTACGAGAAAACAGCTTTCCGTAATGAACCGATGTGGGATCTTGCCATCCAATTAAAAACGATTGCTCCTGATCTTCCGATCATCAACGACCCTAGCCATATCTGTGGTAACCGTGAGCTGATTCCTTACGTGACCCAAAAAGCGATGGACATGGATATGCAAGGATTGATCATTGAATCACATATCGATCCTTCGGTAGCTTGGACTGATGCCAAACAACAGGTTACGCCTGCAGGATTAGCTGAACTATTGGACAATCTTTCTGTTCGTAAACCGGAATCAAACAACCCTATTTTCGAGGATAAATTGGCTGAATTACGTAAGCAGATCGATAAGATCGATGACCTTTTGATCAAACAGATCGGCGACCGTATGAAGATTGCAGAGAAGATCGGTGAAGTTAAAAGAGATAACAACGTAACGATCCTTCAGGTGAACCGTTGGGATGAGATTGTTCAGAAACGTGTTCAATTGGCAAAAGCATTGAACCTGAGCGAGGAATTCACCGTGAAATACCTGGAGTTATTGCACAACGAATCTATCCGTAAGCAAAATGAGGTGATGAACACAAAAACTGTGACGGAGGCCTAATGACTGCGGAAAGCATTGTTGTAAAACACCCATCCAAAAATATAAAAGGCACGGTTCAACTTACTGGCTCAAAGTCAGAGAGCAACCGTGCTCTTATTATCCAAGCATTGAGCAAGGGCTTGGTGAAGGTTGAAAACCTTTCAGAAGCTGCTGACACAGTAACTTTGAATGCTGCTCTGACCTTGGCTTCCAATGCATCTTCTTCCAACGAAACGTTGATCGATATTGGCCCTGCTGGTACAGCGATGAGGTTTCTTACCTCCTACCTGAACCTGATAAAAGGAAACTTTATCTTAACTGGAACTGAACGTATGCAACTTCGTCCGATCGGAATCTTGGTTGATGCCTTGAAAGATTTGGGCGCTGACATCCATTATCAAAAAAAGAGTGGCTTTCCGCCCTTAAAAATTGAAGGGGGAATGATCCAAGGAAAAGAAAAGATCAGTATCCAAGGCAATGTGAGCAGCCAATATATCTCATCCTTATTATTGATTGCTGCTAATCTCAAAAAAGGTTTAACAATAGATATCCAAGGGGAGCTGACCTCGAGACCATATGTGACTATGACCTTGGAAATGTTGAAGGAATGTGGGATTGACTATTCGTTTACAGAAAACCAGATCCATATTGCTAAGCAGGATTACCAAGAAACCACCATCTATGTGGAGCCTGATTGGAGCGCTGCCTCCTATTGGTATGCCATCGTGGCTTTATCCGAAAATGGGCATATCGTACTTCCTGGACTAAAAGAACACAGCCTTCAAGGTGATATGGCAATCGTAGAGATCATGAGCCATTTCGGTGTGTCGTCCAGTTTTGAGCAGGATGGTCTGCATTTAAGGAAAACCACGCTTGATTCTGAAAAGACATATTTTGATTTTAAGGAATGTCCCGATTTGGCGCAAACTGTTGTTGTAGTTGCTGCTGCTTTGAAAAAGGATGTTACTTTTACAGGCCTGGAAACTTTAAAAATCAAAGAAACAGACCGCATCTTGGCTTTACAGACAGAGATTGCCAAATTTGGCGCTCAGCTGGAGGAAGATCAACAAGATTATCACCTGAAAACGTCTGCTGTATTTACCCCTGAAACAGTAACCTTTGGCACCTATGAAGACCATAGAATGGCGATGGCATTTGCACCATTAGCCATGGTATTTCCGGAGGTGATCATCGAAGAACCGATGGTGGTAGAAAAATCCTATCCGGAATTCTGGAAGCATTTAAAGGCTCAAGGTTTCGAGATCAACGACTAATCAATCTTTAAAGAATCAGGATCAAAGATCTAATCAATTTTTATAGAATAAGCTATTTATTTAATAGGCTAAATTATTTAACATCATTTTTCATATATTTACGGGCATTATAGCATTATGGCAGGAAATTCTTTTGGCGATATTTTTAAGATTACCACTTTTGGTGAATCTCACGGGAAGGCTATCGGGGTAATTATTGATGGTTGTCCATCATTAATCGACATCGATGAGGAATTTATCCAATCGGAATTGGATAAACGCAGGCCAGGCCAATCTAAAATTACTACCCAACGGAAGGAAAGCGATACTGCACAGATCCTTTCGGGAGTTTTCGAAGGAAAATCTACCGGAACGCCGATTGCTATAGTGATTCCCAACGAGGATCAACGCTCTAAAGATTACTCGCATATCCAAGATAAATTCAGACCTTCACATGCCGATTACACTTACCAACAAAAATATGGTATCCGTGATTATCGTGGTGGTGGTCGTTCATCTGCTCGCGAAACAGCTGCTCGGGTAGCCGCTGGAGCTATTGCAAAACTATTTTTAAAGAAACATGGTATCGAAGTATTCGCACATGTTTCTGGTGTTGGCCATATTGAAGCGCCAAATATCGATGTTACAAATCTTTCTGCGCTATTGGAGACCAGAGAGGCAAATATTGTTCGCTGCGCAGACCCTGCAACAGCAGCTGAAATGGCAGAATTCATCGATGGCATCCGTAAAAATGGGGATACCGTTGGCGGAAGAATCTCAACCATAATCCGCAATGTACCAGTGGGTTTAGGGGAGCCGGTATTCGACAAACTGCATGCCGATCTTGCCAAGGCAATGATGGGGATCAATGCAGTGCATGGTTTTGAATATGGTTCAGGTTTTGAAGGTTCCTTTATGAAAGGTTCAGAACATAATGATATATTTGTCAACGAAGATGCTAAAGTAAAAACATTAACCAATTTTTCTGGTGGTATCCAAGGCGGCATTTCCAACGGCATGGATATTACCTTTAAAACTGCATTTAAACCTGTGGCAACCATCATGCGTGATCAAGCAACAATAAATGAGGAAGGCCAAGAGGCTACAATCTCTGGCAAGGGACGTCATGATCCTTGCGTGGTACCTCGTGCTGTGATCATCGTGGAAGCGATGGCGGCATTGGTGATTGCAGATCACCTATTGAAACATAATGCTTATTTAAATAATGCCTATTAGCGACTATATTCTATCCTGCGATATCGGGGGTTCACATATTACATCTGCTATTGTCGACAGGTCGACATGGACAATTATTGAAAAAACTATCACGCGTTCGCATGTTAATTCGCTGCAAAATGCTAAATCGATTTTTCAAGAATGGACCTCCAACATGAAAAACTGCTTGGCCAAAATGGAATCCCAAGTGACCCAAATCGGCATTGCAGCACCCGGTCCCTTTGATTATGAAAAGGGAATCCCACTGATGAAGGGGCAGGCAAAATACGATAGCATTTATAAAGTTCCGGTAACAGACCCTATTATTGAGGGAATCGGAGATGAAAACCTCCATATTCGTTACATCAACGATGCTGCGGCATTTTTACAGGGTGAAGTTTTCGGAGGTAGACTGGAACATAAAGATTGTGTCCTGGGGGTAACTCTAGGAACAGGATTGGGATCGGCTGTTTGGCGGAATGGCGAAAAGGCATTCGATGCGGATCTATGGAACACAGCCTATCAGGATTCCATCTATGAAGAATATTTGGTAACCCGTTGGTTCACCAAAAGATTTGAGGAATTGAGCGGAAAATCAGAAAAAGGGTTGCGTGAGATTCTGGAGAACAACATAGGCGCAGAAGTTGATCAATTATTAAAAGAATATAGTCAAAACCTAGCCAGCTTCCTTCATTTCTTTAGCCAAAAGCATCAATGTAAGCATTTGATTATTGGCGGAAATATCGTAAAGGCATGGGATCTTATTTTTAAAGATAAATCCCTTTTGGAAGGTTTGGACATCTCCATAGGCAAATACCAGGAACATGCGGCCATTATTGGTGCTGCTTCCCTATTTTCAAACGAAGAACAATAAATCAGGTAATTAAATCTTAAATCGGAAAATATCCTCCTTAGAACAAAGGAGGATATTTTTTTGGATTGCTTTCAGACATGATCTGATAAGCAGTTTCTACCACATCATCTACAGCAGGTTTGGTGAAGTAATCACCATCTGATCCGTATGGCGGTCTATGTGCTTTAGCAGTCAAAGTCCTAGGTTTAGCATCTAGGAAGTAATAACCACCTTGTTTTTCTAAAATCTCATGGGTAATGAACGCTGATGCCCCTCCTGGAAAATCCTCATCGACAACCAATAATCTATTGGTCTTCTCCAATGATTTTGCTGAAATAGCTTCCCTATCAAAAGGTTGTAGACATTGTGCGTCGATAATTTCAATCGAAATTCCGACCTTATCCAATTCCAATGCAGCCTCTTGAACGATCCTTAGCGTAGAGCCATAGGAAACAACAGTGATATCAGATCCTTCCCTTAACAGCTCTGCCTTGCCGATCGGCACGGTGAAATCACCAATATTTGCAGGCATTTTTTCTTTCAAACGGTACCCATTCAAGCATTCGATGACCAATGCTGGTTCATCCCCTTTTAATAAGGTATTGTACATACCAGCAGCTTGCGTCATGTTCCTTGGTACACAGATATGCACTCCGCGAAGCCCGCCCAATAAAACTGACATCGGAGAACCCGAATGCCAGATGCCTTCTAAACGGTGCCCCCTCGTTCTCACGATCAAAGGCGCCTTCTGCTGACCTTTAGTCCGATAGCTCAAGCTTGCCAGATCATCACTCAATACAGGAAATGCGTAGATCAGATAATCGAGGTATTGGATCTCAGCAATCGGTCTGAAACCACGTACCGCAAGCCCAATACCCTTCCCAATAATGGCAGTCTCCCGAATTCCAGTATCAAATATACGTTGTTCACCAAATTCCTCCTGTAGTCCAGCAAAACCTTGGTTCACATCTCCAATTTTCCCTACATCTTCTCCAAATGCCAATAAACGAGCATCCTTATCAAAATTAGCTCGGAAGCAGGCATTCAGTACTTCCCTACCATCTACAATAGCCGCATCTGCATCATAGTTTGCAGGAATCTCCTCCACCTTTAGCGGAGAATGCTGCGTAGAAGAATACAACTTATCGTTGAAGCGGAAATTATTAAGCTCCTGACTTTTTTTGTACCAAGCCAATAACTCTTCTTTTCCAGCAACTTCCACCCCGCGTAGCTCCCTGATCACCCTTCTAACATTGACATAAACCTCCTTTAGAGAAGGCTCTGTAATGGACAATAAAGTTTTCAACGGAATTTCCACTGCGTGGTGATTGATCCCCTTAAGCAACTCAACGGCTTCCGTAAGATCAACCTGTAAGGTCTTTTTATAATCTGACCAGGCACGTTTCTGTTCTTGCCGAACAAAATCCTTGGCCTCTGATTCAATCTGTTTTAATTCCTCTTCATCAGCAATACCCGAACTCAACATCCATTCCCGCATGCGGTCATTACAGTCAAAATCGGTCTCCCAAGTCAAGCGTTCGGGAGATTTATATCTTTCATGCGAACCCGAGGAAGAGTGTCCCTGAGGTTGGGTCATTTCATATACATGCACCAAACATGGTTTGCAATGCTCACGAGCATATTCTGCAGCTTTTTCGTACACCTCACAAAGCCCGGCATAATCCCATCCTTTGACCTTAAAGATCTGATAGCCTTGTCCTGACTCATCCTCCTGAAATCCCCTCAACACGTTGGAAATATCCCCTTTGGTTGTTTGAATTTCATTAGGCACCGAAATCCCATAGCCATCATCCCAAATGGAGATCACGACAGGAATCTGTTTTACCCCAGCGGCATTCACCGTCTCCCAGAACACACCTTCCGAGGTAGATGCATTTCCAATGGTACAGAAGATTACTTCCTGACCATCTTTGGTAAACTTTTCACTGTGAGAAAGCCCTGGATTGTTACGATATAGTTTAGAGGCTAAGCCGAGGCCGAGAATCCTGGCCATCTGCCCACCTGTAGTAGATACATCCGAAAAGGAGTTGACCTGAGCGGTCTGATCCAACCATTCGCCATCCTCATCCAATAATTTCGTGGAGAAATGGGCCACCATCTGCCTACCTCCGGAGGAAGTATCAGCGGAAAGATCGGGATTGGAATATAATTGGGAAAAGAAATGATAGATACTGCTGATGCCTAAGGCAAATGCTAAGGTTTGATCCCGGTAATACCCAGAACGCCAATCTCCAGGTTTGAAAACCTTGGATAAAGCAATTTGTGCTAATTCTTTTCCGTCGCCAAAAATCCCAAACTTTGCTTTTCCGGTCAGCACTTCTTTCCTTCCCAACAAACTTACGATACGGCTTTGAACGGCTAGTTTATAATCGTCTATAAGGACCTGGCGGAATTCCTCATAACTAATTTTCTCTGAATTAAATTGCACTGGTCTTGTCGCGTTTAAATCTGACATTAAAGTGTTTCCTGTTTTAACAAAAGTAATAAAATAAACCTGTATATCTTAATCCGAAGAGAGGTTTAATCCCATGTAATTTGAATTAATCACTTAACATTAGGACTTTATTCACTACTTTTAGCCGTATTTTTATTTTAACATGAGTAATATCCATTTTTTTGATGCTAGCAACGGCGCAGGAAATTTTGGTGATCTAGAGAAAACCATTGCTGTCAACAACCTATTAGAGATCCCTTTGCCCGAACGGGATGGGAAATGGATTGCAGCCTTTATTGAAAATATTTCCGAAGCGAATTTACAGGTAGCCGAACCTGAGATCATTATGAGTACGGAGGGCTTCCCCTACTTTAACCTAAAAACGGTGGCCAATGGGGAGAATTTCCATGCCTATGTGATAAAAAATAAACTTTCGACCTTATTAAAAAGCGGATTTGGGGTGGCGATCAATACCCATAAGGAGCAGCCGGATTGGATGTTCAGTTATGGGGATCTGTTGAACCTGGAATTGAATGGCGAATATTACACCGATGAGAGCCTATTTTCCAAGAACACGGGTGATTTTGCAATCGGAAGCGATGAGGAGATCCTTGTTGGTCAACCATCCGAGGAGATCCTACCTGCCTATGTGAGGCGACATATGAGTGAATTCCTACAATATTCAGGCGTTCGAAATCCGATGGTCATGTTGATCGCTAGGAATTATACCGATGAAGAAAAAGTTTCGCAGGACCTGGTGCTGAATCTTACGCCAAAGAACTTTGCGAATGAGCGGGAATATCAGCAGTCGATGAATACCATTTCCTGGTTTCTACCAAAACATTATTCATTGGTTGGATTAGATTCGGAAGCGGTTGAATCGGGTTTTCAACCCCTATAGTCCAAATAAAAATTTAATAATATTATGTATTTATTCAATGTCCGGGTGTATGGCATCCTGGTGAATGAGCGTGGAGAGGTATTGATCAGTGATGAGCGCACCGAAAACGTTTCATTTACGAAGTTTCCTGGTGGAGGACTAGAATATGGGGAAGGTCTGTTAGACGCCCTTAAAAGAGAGTATCAGGAAGAGACGGGGATGGAAATAGAAGTGGTGAGACACATCTATACAACCGATTTTTGGGAGAAATCGAGCTTTAACGAGAGCCAGATAATTTCCATTTACTACCAGGTGAAGTGTTTGAATGTAGTGGATCTGAAGATCAGGACAGAAGTTTTTGATTTTCGGGAGGAGTCTATTGAAGGTAAATTACAATCCTTTCGTTTGATTCCTTTAAAGGTATTACAGGCGAAAGATTTTACGTTTAAAACGGATCAAGTTGCTTGGTTAGAATTTTTAAAAGTTGCAGATAAAATCAAATTATAATATAAATGTTGCAACTTTTATTTGATATTATAACAAAAGGTTTTTACTTTTACAGTAGGTCTTGGAGATGAGATGAGAATCCAAATTCAAGATTTATGTTTTGAAAACACCTAGTTCTATAGGGTTTTATTAATAGTTAGTGTGATTTTAAGGCGATACTCCCCGTATCGCCTTATTTTTTTGGAGTTTTTTGAGGTGTAGTTATGTTGTTTATTGGGGTTGTTTATTGTTGTACAATTGTTAATTATTAGGATAGGCTGTTTTTTATGATGATGAATTATCTTTAAAAGAAAAAAAACCATCAAAAAAAATCGTCATTGCGAGGAACGAAGCAATCTTTATTTAAGTCGAAAGATTGCTTCGTTCCTCGCAATGACGATAAAGTTTCAATGACGATAATGTCGCAATGACGAGATAGTAAAACGAGATAACAAATAGGACGAGAGTCCTAGCCGAAAGAACTATTACTTAAAAAGAACTCTTACTTAAAAAAACTCCTACCTAAAAAAATAAGCCAAAGCCACTACCACAGCACCACCAATAATTATTATCCATTTATTGACATCACCACCATGTGCCCCTTCTTGACTCTTATACTTATAATCTCTTTTAAATTTATCTAAATCCATAACACTCCCTTTCTTATTTAATTCTTGAATGATTTAATTATTAGATGCAACCAAACCCTAATTTACATAAAATTTCTTCAAAAATTACCAACAACCAACATTCCCCTTATGCAAAAATTACCATCTCTCTCCTCAAAACCCAGCAATCCCCCTCAATAAAATCCTTCAACCTATCTACTCATGATGATATGGCTCCCCCCTCATGATCGTATAAGCCCGATACAACTGCTCCACAAAAAACATCCTGATCATCTGGTGCGAAAAGGTCATCCGTGACAAAGAAAGCTTATAATTCCCTCTTTTGTATACCTCCTCCGAAAACCCATATGGCCCGCCGATCAATAACACCAAACTCGACACACTGGAAACCATCTGCTTCTCCAAAAAAGCCGAAAACTCCACAGAACTCAATTCCTTCCCCCGTTCATCCAATAAAATCACGAAATCCTGGTTGCTCACGCTCTTCAACAACAAAGCTCCCTCCTTTTCCTTCTGCTGTTCCTGGCTCAAGTTCTTCACATTCTTCAAATCCGGAATCACCTGCAATTGAAAATTACAATAATGTTTCAAGCGCTTTGTATACACATCAATTCCATCCAAAATATGTCTATCATCTGTCTTTCCAATACAGACCAACGTAATCTTCATTCCAAGTAAATTAAATCAAATATATTTCCACCCTTTCCATCCAACCTCATCAACAACCATTCTAAACACATCACCAACCATTCCAAACACATCACCATCCATCCCAAACCCTTCCCTACACATCCCAAGCCCAAAAATAAACAAAAAAGGCAACCCTTTATGAAAAGGATTGCCTCATATTCCTAAAGCCTAACCAGGATTAATAAAAGCGCACAAGCCGACCTTTCAAAATCCCTTAAAAGCCTATTTATTTTTTAGCTACCAAAGTAACGTCAAAGTTGATCTCTTTAGAAATCAAATCATCTTCTTTACCTGCATAGTTCACTCCCCATTGAGCACGCTCAATATTGAAGTTAGCTGTTGCTTTAACATCAGTTTCTGTTGCTTCTGTTACTTTTGCATCAAAAGTGATGTTTTTGCTGATTCCTTTGATCACTAAGTTTCCAGAAATCACTAAATCTTGATCAGTTGCACCTGCTTTAACCTCAGTAATTGTGAATGAAGCCTCCGGATGAGTCGCTACAGCGAAGAAATCATCAGCTTTCAAGTGGCCATCCAATTTTTGTTTGTATTCACCTTCCAAGTCAGTAGAGCTGATGCTGTTCATGTCCAATACAAAGTTTCCGCCAGTTAATTTACCAGCATCAACAGTGATCGATCCAGATTTGATGTTTACAGTACCTGTGTGTGCACCAGTTACTTTAGTACCTTTCCAAACCAATTTAGAAGCAGTAGTGTCTACATTGTAAACCGATCCTGCAACAGCAGTAGTGTTTTCTACGGCAACTGAATCTTTGGTTTCCGCTTTTTTACCTTCAGGGTTTCCAGCACAAGATGCTAATACAAGAGCAGCGATAGCTGATAATAATGTGATTTTTCTCATTTTTATATGTTGAAACATTTAATTAATGGCACAAAAATAGGGTTGCCCTTTTATATGGGCAACCCTTTGAACTTTTTTTAACATTAATACGACAATCGTATTTTTAAACTACGATGTAAAAATAATTAATGTCCGGCAGGTTGCGCTTCTACACGACGGATATCCGCCCCTAAAGCTTTCAACCTTTCTTCAATATTTTGGTATCCTCTTTCGATCTGTTCAATGTTATAGATCGTTGATTTTCCTTGAGCAGACAATGCGGCGATCAATAGCGAAACCCCGGCACGAATATCCGGAGAGGTCATTTCTATACCACGTAATTTCGTCTGTTTGTTCAATCCAATCACGGTTGCACGGTGTGGATCACAAAGAATGATCTGAGCACCCATATCGATCAATTTATCCACAAAGAACAAACGGCTTTCGAACATCTTCTGGTGGATCAATACATTTCCTTTCGCCTGGATAGCGGTTACCAAACAGATACTCAACAAATCTGGCGTAAAACCAGGCCATGGAGCATCAGAAATGGTCAGGATCGACCCATCAATAAAGGTGTCGATTTCGTAATGATCCTGTGCAGGAATGAATATATCGTCGCCACGAAGCTCAAATTTGATTCCTAAGCGGGAAAATACCGTTGGAATAATACCCAATTCCTGGAAACACACATCCTTGATCGTGATCTCGGATCCAGTCATTGCCGCTAGACCAATGAAAGAACCGATTTCGATCATATCCGGCAACATTCTATGCTCCGTACCACCTAAACGCTCTACCCCTTCAATGGTCAATAGATTAGAACCGATTCCGGAGATTTTTGCCCCCATGCGGTTCAACATCTTACACAATTGCTGTAGGTAAGGCTCGCAAGCAGCATTATAGATCGTAGTTGTTCCTTTTGCCAAAACTGCAGCCATGACAATGTTTGCCGTACCTGTTACAGATGCTTCATCCAATAGGATGTAGGTTCCTTTCAACTGGGTAGCATCTACATTGAAAAAGTGGTTTTCTGCATCATAAACAAACTTAGCCCCTAATTTTTCGAATCCCAAGAAATGGGTATCCAAACGGCGGCGACCGATCTTGTCACCTCCTGGTTTAGGAATAGCAGCTTTACCGAATCTCGCCAACAAAGGACCAACGATCATGATGGAACCTCTTAAGCTTCCACCTTTGCGTTTGAATTCTTCCGATTGGAAATAATCGATATTGATGTCCCTGGCTTCGAATTCGTAGGTATCCTGATTTACTCTATTGACCTTCACCCCTAAGGCAGCCAATAGGTCGATCAATTTGTTCACATCCTTAATATCAGGGATGTTGCTGATGGTCATTTTTTCTTCCGTCAATAATACGGCTGAAATAATCTGTAGGGCTTCATTTTTCGCGCCCTGAGGAACAATCTCCCCTTTCAATGGTTTTCCACCATGAATTTCGAATGCATTCATAAGATATATAGCGTAGTCGATGAATTATTTTTGGTAATTATTCTTCCTTCCACCCGGATTGTTCATCGGGCGTTTGGAATTCGACATCTTCTTATTGTTGTTGTTATTGTTATTATTATTGTTGTTGTATTTGCGTTGGTTGTTGTTCTGTTGGCTAGCACCAGAACTCGAACTACCGCCTGTGCTCTTCATCCTGTTCCCTGGAGGCGGCGTTTTGAAATCAACCTTGGTCAATACCGTATCCGCTGGTAGGGACAGTTCGCCGTTGGACAATATAGAAAGATCATTCAGGATCTGTTCGTCCGATACGGAATCCTTGTTCCAGGTCAGGTAGGCCATCTTCATGAAATTGGCGATGCCAACAGTCATTTTCTGTCTAGCCTCTTCATTGGAAACTGCTTTTGCTTTTCGGATCATCTCTTCCACGGTATAACCATAATGTTTGAAACGGATATTATGGTTCGGATATTTTAGGGAATCCGGTTTGTGGTGGATATTTTCTTTGGTCGGGATCGGGTATGGCGAATCTACATCGATCTTAAAATCAGAAATGATGTAAAGATGGTCCCATAGTTTATGTTTGAAATCCGATACATCGCGTAGATGCGGGTTCAGAACACCCATCATATCAATGACCACTTGTGCTAGGCGATTACGTTCTTCGCGATCTGTTAAGGTACAGATGTAATCGACCATGTTCTGCACATTCCTACCATATTCAGCTAGGATAAGTTTAGGTCTGGTACTGTTATAGTCAAAAATCATATTTATTGTTTTACCGTACAGGTAATTTATTTTATTACTCTTGGATTATTCCACGATTCTCAGTTTGGCAAATTTAAGCAACAATTGCTTCTGTCCCAACTCTTTGAAAAAAATAGTTGCTTTAATATCCGGTTTATTTCCCTCCAGGTTGATCACCTTCCCAAAACCAAATCTTTCATGCTCCACTTCCATCCCTACTTGCAGGTTGGATGTATCCGATGGCGCAAAACCTTCGGTAGGTTTATGTGCCTTCGGCAATATCGATGTCGTTTTCACCACCTTTGGTTTCGGTTTGGAAAACACATCGCCTGTCTCTTTACGCTGCCAAGATACGCGTTCTGATTGAAAATCCTCGGATCCAACCGCAGAACTTCGCGGTTTGAAATCCAAATCCAAACAACTTGGGTTCAATTCATCCAAGAATCTGCTTGGCTCACAGTTATTTAAGGTTCCCCAACGATAGCGTGAGGTGGCATAGGAAAGATGCAATTTCTTTTCTGCCCGTGTAACTGCCACATAGAACAATCGGCGTTCCTCTTCCAATTCCGAGCGGGAATTGAGTGACAACTGCGATGGAAATAGATTCTCCTCCAGTCCTACGATGAATACCACCGGAAATTCCAATCCTTTAGAGGCATGTATAGTCATCAAAGAAACCGTATCTGCATTTGGATCCTTATCGTTGTCATCGTTGGTCAATAAAGCGATGTCCTGCATGAACACATCCAGGCCTTTTTCCTCCAGGTCCTCCCTCTCCGAAAACTCCTTAATACCGTTCAGCAATTCCTGGATATTCTCGTATCGAGCAAGGCCTTCAACAGATTTATCCTCGTAAAGATCCTTTAATATGCCGGAATGTTGGGCAATATACATGGCGGTATCAAATGCCGTATTGGTTTTGGCCATTGCCTGGAAACTTTGGATCATGATCCCAAAATTGGTCACTGAACCTGCGCTCCTCCCGTCCAAAAACATCTGCGCATTGGCTACCACATCCCAAAGCCTAAGTTGGTTTTGGTCTGCAGCCACCATGATACGGTCTACGGTAGTATCACCGATTCCGCGTCGAGGATAATTGATCACCCGTTTTAAGGCTTCTTCATCATTCGGGTTAAAGGTCAATCGGAAATACCCGATTAGGTCCTTGATTTCCTTACGTTGGTAGAAGGAGGTTCCACCATATAGTTTATAGGGAACTCCCAGCTTACGAAGGGCTTCCTCCATGGACCTGGATTGCGCATTGGTACGATATAAGATTGCAAAATCCTTGAAGTTTAAGCTCTTAAGCGATTTTTCCTGCAAAATGGCCTCAGCAACAATCTTTCCTTCTTCATTATCCGAAAAAGCACGTGTAACTTTTATTTTTTCTCCATCCTCATTGTCGGAGAATACATTCTTTTCTAATTGATTCTTATTGTTGGCGATGATGCTGTTCGCTGCATTGACGATCATCTTGGTCGAACGGTAGTTCTGCTCCAATTTATAGACCTTCACATCCGGATAATCCTTCTGGAAATTCAGGATGTTCTGGATATTGGCACCGCGGAAGGCATAGATACTTTGCGCATCATCCCCTACCACACAGATATTCTCGTTCACCGCTGCCAGTCTTTTCACGATCAGGTACTGGGAAAAGTTAGTATCCTGATACTCATCCACCATCAGGTATTTGAACTGATGCTGGTATTTGTACAGCACATCGGGATGTTTGTTCAACAGCACATTGGTCTTGAACAATAGATCGTCAAAATCCATGGCCCCGGCGCGGTAACAACGTTGCGCATAGGTCATGTAGATCTGTCCCAATTGTCCCCTTCCATTGGCGATATCCTCCGCCATAATGGCTTCGTTCTTATTATATTCCTGCGGAGAGATCAGGTTATTCTTTGCTGATGAAATCCGACCATATACATGGTTCACATTGTACAGTTTATCATCCAGGTTCATCTCTTTCAAGATGGCGCGCAATAAGCTCTTGGTATCGTCTGTATCGTAAATGGTAAAATTTCGGGGATAGCCGATCAGTTCAGCCTCCACCCGTAGGATACGGGCAAAAACGGAGTGGAAAGTTCCCATCCAGATGTTCTTCGCCTCTTGACCAACCACCTTCATGATACGCTCACGCATCTCTTTCGCAGCCTTGTTGGTAAAGGTTAATACTAATATATTGAATGGATCAACGCCCTTTTGAATCAAATGGGCCACCCGATAGGTTATCACACGTGTCTTTCCAGATCCTGCACCTGCTACAATCATCACCGGACCTTGAGTCTGCTCGACAGCCGCTCGCTGGGAAGGATTTAATCCTGCTAAAAAATCCAAAATTCGCTCCTAAGTTTAAATATCTATTGCCTCTATTTATGGGGACTCAAAATTACGAAAAATACATGGAGTAGACAATAGATGGGAGGTGTTAGATGAGAGACGTTAGATGAGAGATTATAGACGATAGATTTTAGATGATAGATTATAGACGATAGACCCGTCATTGCGAGGAGGTACGACGAAGCAATCTTTACACTAATCGAAAGATTGCTTCGTTCCTCGCAATGACGAAAAAACTCGCAAGGACGGGAAAAGTCTATTATCTAATATCTATTATCTAAGACCTTAGATCTATCAAGAACATTCCGTAAATTAGAGCTACCCTTATACATTTAATTCTATATACAATTAAAACTGAAATACAGTCCATTCTATGAATAAATTATTGACCACAGAAAAAGACCTCCAGCATTGTTTTCGAACTTTATTGAATTCCTGCATATTACTGATTTTCTGCTTAATATTATCTTCTTGTTCGGTTTTACAACCAGTGCCTGGTACCTTTGTGGATCTGAAAAAAATCGTACCTGGAATAGAAATAGACTTGCGCTATTATGGAAACCATAATTTTCTGGGTAGACCGGTGGATGGATACAAACGTGAAGTTGCCTATGCCACCCTGGAAGCAGGATTAGCGCTTCAGGCATTGCAAAAAGAACTCCAAAAAGAAGGTTTAGGAATCAAAGTCTTTGATGCTTATCGACCTCAACAAGCG
Source organism: Sphingobacterium sp. 1.A.4 (assembly GCF_002734245.1). Lineage (NCBI taxonomy): Bacteria > Pseudomonadati > Bacteroidota > Sphingobacteriia > Sphingobacteriales > Sphingobacteriaceae > Sphingobacterium > Sphingobacterium sp. 1.A.4. The sequence goes on along the minus strand of NZ_PEAZ01000023.1, from coordinate 41,302 downwards.
GTTGACCATTTCAAACGTTGGGCTAAGGACATCAAAGATACCTTGGCGAAAGCTACTTTCTATCCCGAAGTGGATAAAAGAGACCTTTTCAAATTGGGATACATTGCTGAAAGATCAGGACATAGCCGAGGCAGCACCATCGACCTCACCCTGATCACCCTCAAAGACAAAAAAGAACTAGATATGGGCAGTCCATTCGATTATTTCGGAGAAAAATCCCATCACAATTACCGGCATTTAACAGAAACCCAAAAAGCCAACCGCAAAAAATTAAGGACTCTCATGGAAAAACATGGCTTCAAAGCACTTGATGAAGAATGGTGGCACTATACTCTGAAAAACGAACCTTTCAAGGATAAATATTTTGATTTCCCTATTAAATAACGAACATTAACCCCGTCATTGCGAGGAACGAAGCAATCTTTCGATTAGTCCAAAGATTGCTTCGTTCCTCGCAATGACGAATTTCGGCTATCTCTCGTCTATAATCTATAATCTAACATCTCTTATCTATCATCTATTACCTTTCATCCGAATCCTTTTTTAACCATTTGATAAAAAGAAGGAAACAATTAATTTCCCTACGTTAATTATCTTTATAACAGACAATTAACACAATGAGCCGACAGATAAAACCAACCTACATTGAACCTTTATCGGATTTTGGTTTTAAAAAAATATTCGGCACATCAGCTAACAAAGATCTATTGATCAACTTCCTAAATGTGGTTTTTCAGGGACGAAAAATTATCTTAGATATACATGAATGTAATTCAGAACGAATTGGCAAAACCAAAGAGCATGGGAAAGTATTTTTTGATCTCCATTGTATCGGTCAGAACGGGGAACATATTATCATCGAGGTACAGCGGTATAATCAGCGGAATTTCTTAAGTCGAATACTATATTATCAATCCATTCTCATTTCCGAACAAGGTCAAATCGGAAAGCAGAAAAAATGGAATTACGAAATTTCGGAAATTTACACTATTGTGCTCATGGACAGCTTTCCGCTAGAAATAGAAAACAAGGATCAAAATTATATCCACCCGCTCTGCTATTGCAGTATGGAAACAGGAACAATATATCTCGAAAAAAGCAAAATAATTTTCTTAGAATTGATTAACTTTACCAAGAAAGAACCTGAAATACAGGGAGATCTGGAGAAATGGCTTTTTGCTTTAAAACATATGTCGGTCATGCAAAAAATCCCAGATCCACTTCAGGATCCTATTTTTAAAAAACTATTTAAAATAGCAAAATATACAAATCTAAACAGAAAGGAGCAGGAAATGTACGACAGGGAACTAAAACGTAAAAGGGATGCCCAATTAATGAAAGACACGTGGTTGGAAGAAGGAGAATTAAAAGGAAGAGCAGAAAGAAATCAAGAGTTTGTCTTACTTCTTCATCATTATGGTGACCCCATTGAAAAAATCTCCAAAATAACTGGCCTTTCTCAAGTGGAGATCAATAAAATCATAAAATCCAAAAAGGGCTAGAAATTCAAAAAAATAAAAGATTATCAATACAGCAAAAACCCAGATGGAATAAAATAATTAGACAAATAAATTCTATTGTCTATTGTCTAATATCTATCATCTACCACCTATCCCCCCCTATCCTCTAACTTGGTACAGTAATTGAAGTATTTGAGGTTGAACACAAATTGTTAAATAAATAACCACCTATGAACTCAAATACAAAAATCTTATTAGGTTTAGGCCTATTGGCATGCACGGCATGTACGACAACTACCAAAACTGATCAGGACACAGATAAGGACACGACTATTGTGGTTAACCAACCAGCTTCACCCGTAATTGTGGAAGAAAGAGTTGTGGAAGAACCGGCACAACCATCCACAACCAATGCAATTAGCAGTAAACAAGTTAGTGACGGGACTATTAATGTCACTAAGGTCAATGTGTTGGGAAGCATCATGACTGTTGAAATGATGCTGGACAATCCAGAGAAAAATGCAATCAACATCAATTTCCCAGCAGATAACATCTATTACATCGATGATGCAACGGCAAAGAAAAACAGCTTACTGAAAGATGATGCTGGAAAAGTTATGCTTACACCAACCAATTCAGAGGGCAAAAAAATGAGGTATCTGGGATCGGATAAAATGGTATTGATGAGCCTGAAATTTGCAGCTCCACCTGCTGAAAGCAAAACCATCAGTTTAACGTTAGGAGATTACGGAACGTTTGATGGACTTCCTATCACCCGCCAATAATCCATATAGAATTGCAGAAAGCAAATTTCAGAAAGGATAGAATTGTAGAAAAGATGGAATTGCAGAAAAGATGAGATAAGAGAAATTTGGAATATGAGAAATTCAGGAATAACTTTTATAAATATGAGTCTGTTCACAGCATTGCTACTTATGGGTTGCAATGCTGAAAACAGCAATCAAAAAGGCAATAAGGATACAGTTTATGCACCCATAAACAATGAGCCAGTAGATACACTAAGAGCAGAATCGCAAGGGTTTGGTGCAGATACTGGATCATTTTCTGCATCAAGATCAGGCAACCAAACCGCCTCAGAAAGCGAAAACCAAACTACTTCAGCAACGGACAACCGAAACACTTCATCCTCAAACACATCCGATGGAACCTTGATTACTTCAGGAAGCAGTTTGACAGCATCATCCAGCAACTTGAATGTCGGCATCCGCCTAGCAGCAGACAACCTTTTCGATTTTAATAAGGCGACCATAAAACCAGAGGCAGAGCCTGAACTTAAAAAAGTTGCTGATCAACTGAAAAAAGTAAATGCCGATGCCGTTCAGATCATTGGGCATACCGATTCAAAAGGGAACGACCAATACAACGACAAATTGTCCCTACAACGTGCAGAAGCAGTAAAACAATGGTTCGAAAAAAACGGGGTAAAAAACAAGCTCCTAGCCAGCGGAAAAGGGGAAAAAGACCCCATCGCTGACAATGAACTACCCAACGGAAAAGACAATCCCGATGGCCGTGCTAAAAACAGAAGAGTTGACATCAAATTCGTCGGCTCTCAGAGCATCAGCAAATAACAATTCCTATTGAACATTATTACCCAAAATTAGGCTAGGTTTTAATTATTCATGAAAGCATCTTCCAAGAATATTGCAAGCACCATGTAAGTGCGAAAACACACTTACAACTCACTTACAACTCACTTACACTACACTTGAAACTAGACTACAACAACATAAAAAAGCCGTATCAAATTCCAATCTGATACGGCTTCTTTTCTTAATTTTTTATTCTTTACCCAATCCCTCTCCATCAAAAATCTATAATCTCACATCTATCATCTATAATCCCTCATCTCCCATCAAACTACACAGTCTAACTACTAAATACTAACTACTAAATACTACCAAAAAACACCCCTAAAACGGAGCATCATCCGGCATATCGTTCATTCTCGATGGCATAGTAATACCCCCACCAAATCCACCGAAATCACTGGAAGGCTGCATAGCACTACTTGCACCGCCAAAGTCGTTGAAACTTCCACCTTCAGGGCCACCCATACCAGAGAAATCATCCTCCAGATCCACGAACTTCACATATTTACCCACAAAGCGTAAAGGTACAATACCAGTTTCACCGTTACGGTGCTTCGCAATAATAACCTCACCTACCCCAACCGTCGAGCGACCTTCTTCATCTTCCATCAACCCATAATATTCCGGACGATATAAGAACAACACCATATCCGCATCCTGCTCGATAGATCCCGATTCACGTAAGTCGGAAAGCATTGGACGCTTACTGTTACCAGGTCTTGATTCTACGGCACGACTTAACTGTGATAAGGCTAGTACCGGGATATTCAACTCTTTTGCTACAGATTTCAATGCGCGGGAAATACTACCGATCTCTTGCTCACGGTTACCACCTCCACCTTTACCATCGCCCTTACCATGCATCAACTGCAGGTAATCGACGATAACCATCTGAATATCGTATTGCGCTTTTAGACGTCTACATTTTGCTCGGAATTCAAATACGTTCAGCGCAGGGGTATCATCGATGATCAAAGGTGCTTCTGTCAATCGACCGATTCTGGAATGCAGTTGCTGCCATTCATGGTCTGCCAGATTACCTTTTTTCAATTTCTCCTGTTCAATCTCCGTTTCACCGGCAATCAGACGGTTAACCAACTGTACCGAGGACATCTCCAGGGAGAATACCGCAACGGCACGCTGATGGTCTACCGCAGCATTCCGTGCTACAGATAATACAAAGGCCGTTTTACCCATTGCCGGACGAGCCGCAATAATCACCAGATCCGATGGTTGCCAACCAGAGGTCATCCGATCCAACGCTGTCAGTCCGGAAGGAATACCTGTTAATCCATCCGTCCGATCACGTAATAACTCCAGGTTATTGATAGCCTCACGCATGATGTCGTCCATCTTCCGCGAATCCCTTCTTAAGTTATTCTGCGCGATATCGAACAAAGATTTCTCCGCATGATCCAATAGATCAAAGATATCACTGGTTTCGTCATACGAAGCGTTGATGATTTCTGTGGATACCTTGATCAGTTCTCTTTGGATATATTTTTGGGAGATGATACGTGCGTGGTATTCGATATTGGCTGCAGATACTACCCTATCCGTCAATTGGGTAATATAATAAGCTCCACCAACCATTTCCAAAGCGCCCATTCCGCGCAATTCAGCGATTACGGTCAGTAGATCGATTGGCGAAGTCTTTTGGAACAGGTTATAAATTGCCTGGAAGATCTGTTGATGTGCTTCTTTATAGAACGAATCCGGTTTTAGGATATCGATCACCTCACTCAATGCATTCTTTTCCAACATGAGTGCGCCAAGGACTGCTTCTTCCAGATCCAAAGCTTGAGGAGGTATCTTACCCAAACCACTAATCAAGTTGTTCACACTCGTCCGTTTCTGCTTGAAGTTCGGACGGTTCGACTGACCCGACTGGCTATTTGTGTGTTCGTTTTCTAAAGACATATTACAATTTATCTACGGCTTGTTCAAAAGTTTTCAATGATAGGGTAACAAATGTAAGGAAAATAAAATACCTCTATAACCAAAGTTATGAACAGCTAAAATAGGTGCTTCAACAATCATGCAATAGTAGTTGAATTACAAGCCTTAGTATTCCACATCAAATGTGGATAAAACCTTAATAACTTTATTTCAACACTCATTATCAACCATTTAAATCAATGTGGATAACATCGGAGACTGTTAATAAGCCTTTAGCAGGAAAGCCTCGGAAAGGCTTTGTTGGCTTAAAAAGCAGTTCAAATTCATAGTCAGGGAGTTAAGCTTTTTGGATTATCTAAACTATGGAAAAAGCTCGGGAGATAAAGGATAATTTCTGTTTACTTTGTTGTATCTTTGTCCCTATGTCAAATGATGCTTCAACAGTAAAACCATACAATCCCGAGGGCGGAAAAAAAGAGCAAGTAGCGGATATGTTCAACAACATTTCGAAAACTTATGATCTATTGAACCGTTTTATGACGATGGGGATTGATACCATCTGGCGCAAAAAAGCCATCAAATCTTTGAAAAGTTTAAACCCACAGATGATGCTTGATGTCGCCACGGGAACTGGTGATTTTGCTATTGAAGCCATCCGTATCCTGAATCCCAAAAAGATTATTGGGGTGGATATTTCCCAAGGGATGTTGGATGTGGCGAAAGAAAAGATCAAGAAAAAAGGGTTAGAAAATCAGTTTGAGGTTTGTTTGGGCGATTCGGAGGCACTACCATTCGAAGACCAGACCTTTGACGCTGTGACGGTTGCTTTTGGGGTTCGGAACTTTGAAAACCTGGAACAGGGACTGAGCGATATCCGCAGGGTATTGAAACCTGATGGAAAGGCAATTATTTTGGAGCTTTCCAATCCTACCGCCTTCCCGATCAAGCAGCTATTTAATTTTTATTTCAACAAGATCACGCCAGCGATGGGGAAAATGATCTCTAAAGACAATAGAGCTTATGAATACCTGCCGGAATCGGTAGCCAAATTTCCTGATGGCGAACGGTTTGCAGCCATCACCAAAGCAGTAGGCTTTAAATCCTGTCGGGTAAGACCACAGACTTTTGGCTTCTGTACCATTTACGAATGTCATAACTAAAAAATAAATGAGAACAGTTTTAATTACAGGGGCAAGCTCAGGAATAGGTGAAGCTTGTGCATTGCAATTGGCGGAAGAGCAGAACTTTCGCTTGCTATTATGCGCCAGGAGAATTGAAAAACTGGAAGAATTAACGAATAAAATCAAAACATTGAACCCGAATTGTGAGGTTCATACCTTCAAATTGGATGTCCGCAATGCCGAAGAAGTGGAGACCACATTAGGGAACCTCTCTGCAGAATGGCGCAAAGTGGATGTTTTGATCAATAATGCTGGTCTGAGCCAAGGATTGGATCCGATTCAAGATGGAGACATAGGTGATTGGGACAGGATGATCGACACCAATGTAAAGGGACTTCTATACGTGACCAAATATGTGGTCCCTATGATGGAGGGGAGCGAACATGCGCACATCATCAATTTGGGATCCATTGCCGGTAAGGAGGTCTATCCGAACGGCAATGTGTATTGTGCAACCAAACACGCTGTGGATGCCTTGAATAAGGCAATGCGCATTGACCTACTGAGCAAAGGGATCAAGGTAACTGCCATCAATCCAGGTATGGTGGAAACGGAATTTTCGGAAGTAAGATTTCATGGCGACAAGGAAAGAGCAAAGGCCGTCTACCATGGCCTGACTCCGTTGAACGGTCAGGATATTGCGGAGATTGTATCTTTTGTGCTTTCCAGACCAAAACATGTTAATATCAATGATCTATTGGTCATGCCGACCGTGCAGGCCAATGGCACCATCATCAACAGAAACAACTAAGCTATTCATATACGTTTAATTTATAATAGAATGTCATTAGAAACACAAATAAACCAAGATATTAAAGCGGCGATGATCGCTAAGGATAATGCAAAATTACGTGGACTTCGTGCCATTAAAGCAGCTATTTTGTTGGCAAAAACCGAAAAGGGCCATAGCGAGGAGATGACCGAAGAAGCGGAAATCAAGGTTCTTCAGAAATTGGTGAAACAACGTAAGGAATCTGCAGAAATCTATCAACAGCAAAACCGTGAAGATCTTTATCAGATCGAAGTGGAAGAACAGGAAGTGATTGAGGCTTATCTACCAAAACAATTGGACCGTGCAGCCATCGAAGAGATCGTTAAAGGGGTTATTGCAGAAAGTGGCGCTACGTCGGTAAAAGATATGGGTAAGGTGATGGGTGCTGCCAATCAAAAATTGGCGGGTAAAGCAGATGGTAGAACAATTTCAGAAGTTGTTAAAGCGTTATTGAGCTAATGGAATGGTTCAATAAATCCTTTGAAGAGCTGAGTTCGTTGGAACTGTACAAAATCCTGCAGGTAAGACAGGAGGTTTTTGTACTGGAACAGACTTGTATCTATAGGGATTGTGATGATAAGGATCAGTTTGCCAAGCATCTATTTGCGGTGAAGGATGACAAATGTGTCGCCTATGCGCGATTGATCCCACCAGATTACTCCTACCCTGGATCTTCTTCTATCGGAAGGGTCCTGGTCCATCCTGAATTCAGAAAATTGGATTATGGAAAATTATTGATGGAACAAGCGATACAAAGCTTGGTGGAGGATTATCCTGATTTTCCGATCCGGATTTCCGGTCAACAATACCTGGAAAAATTCTATAATGAATTGGGGTTCAAGACAGAGAGTGATATGTATCTCGAAGATGATATTCCACATCTAGAGATGGCTTATTACCAGCATATTCAAGCATAAAAAACGGGCTCCTTTCGGAGCCCATTTTATTTGTATAATATTAACGATGATGCTAATCAGGAACCAAATGGTTAATAAACCAGTTTGGTTGCAAATTCTGGATTTTCGATATCCTCCAATACAGAAGTCTTTTCCAATAAAGGCGCATATTTAACACGTGCTTTGGTCCAACGACCTAAGGTCATGTTATATTCTCCCCCCATATAATTGAAATAGCCCGCATCGGAAGGTGTGTTATAAGGTATATTATTGGTATTCGACCCAGAACGATAGAACGGCTGTTCGTTCAACGTGATCGGGTTAATGATATCATAGAAGTCATTATTGGCAACACGGTATCCAAAACCATTACCAACCACACTACCTCCAGAAGCCACAAACATCACATCCTCTGGGATCGATTTCTCCGTTACATCCGTACCTTCAAAAATCGCAATTCCATAGGTATTTCCGCTATTGGCCAATAGGTTGGTGGTCTTTGTTCCGAAACCTTGCCCATCGGTCGTGCCATAATTATGTGTAGCAATCCAGTTGGCATGTTTGATACTGGTGGATCCCGAACTGAGGATCAATCCATTGGTTCCACCTACATAGAAGAAGGTCCCTTTCTTGGCTGTTCCTTTGGTCAGATTGATCTTATAGGTCCGCATGCCACCTGTTGCCCAGCCCTTTTGTGGGAAACCCACTGGGGTGGAAGCATTGGCATTATTCGTGGTAACTACCGAGAACGGCGTTTTAGCAAAATCGATATCCTCAGTCGCCATAAACTGCATATACTCATGGTTATTATCGGAACCTTTTGGATCATTGTTCCAACCGGTAATAATAGCTTTCGGAACCTTATATACTGATTTCAATTCCACTAAATCTCGTTGCGTACGCAATTTCTGATAGGCAATAACACTGTCCTGCTCCTGTTTGGTAAATACGATACCATAGTAATTGGCCATTTTATACTGCGGAAGGTTCGCCAATGTTGAATTCGCATCGGTAGAAACCGTAATGGTTCCAAATCCATCATTGATGGTCTGATCGCCAGAAATCACCTGACCCGGCTCAGGAGTGTAAGTATAACCTCCCTTAACAATGGCCACCAAGGTACTTTCGAAATCATATGGTTTCGCGGCAATCTTTGCGGTATTGGTTAAAGTCGCATAAACCGGTCTATCTGAAGCCACTTTAGTGATGCGATTCTGGTCCACATTCTTGATCTGCAGGAGTCCATCAACACGGTCCAAAACAGTACCATCGAGATTGATGATCACAGAATCTCCCGGTTTATATTCTTTAGCGAGATCTCCTAGTGGAATAGCCACTCCTCTTAATAAACTTAACCTTCTGGCATCCTGCACGAACAACATGCCTTCAGGCAGGTTATTACCCGAGTGATCCGAAATCACCACAGCCGAAAGGCTATTGGAGCCTTCCATGGTTTCCAGGTTCAGATCAATCGCTGAACCTTTATATAAATTACGGATATCATATATACCGATATAAGGACTCACCTCCCCTCCTGGATAATTGGTATCCGCACAACTTGCCAAGCTACCTGCGAGCACTGCAAATCCGAATAATTTTTTAAAAATATTTTTCATCTCCTTCATGATTAAGGCCTTTGCCACCACATTTTTGTATTGATTTCATCTGCCCCTTGTCTGGCAACCGCTTCTCTATAACTTACTGGGTTAGAAGATTGCACGTAGACTGGATATTGCATACGCGCCGGCATTTCGCCATTGTTCTTCAAACCTGCTCCTTTTGGCAATATTGGATGTCCTGTTCTTCTATACTCGAACCATTGTTGAAGATCTACTAAGAACAACGCAAAATACTTTTGCTGATGGATCATTTCCATTTTCTCGTCGAAAGTTGCCGCAGCATCCCAAGCCTTATCAGAGGCCGCCAGATGTTCCTCGATATTTCCGGTCCATGTCGGTACCCATAGGGTAATGGAATTGGAAGCGCCAGAATAGAAAGGCACGCTAGGATCTCCAGTGATATAGCCTTTCAGCATGGCTTCTGCCTTGATGAATTCCACCTCCGCAAAATTCATGATCATTCCGGTCATAGGTTCATGCTGCATGCTGTATCCCCCTACGATCTGATCTGCCGAATAGAAATAGGACATTTTTGAATAATCCTCCGAACCTTGGGCATATCCACTTGGAACACCTACGAAGTTTCCGGACACAGGCGCAATTCCCCAACGGTTTACACCTGCTTTCCCATAGTCAGGAATGTTCAATCGTGGATCATTCGTATCACGCAAGAAATCAATGAAATATTCGGCAATCGCAGTTGCCCTAAAATCCTGTACCCTTGTCGACATAAATGGGGATACATAAACCCCTTCTCCCGTCCAACGAAGAATGGCAGACTCCTCATTATTGGCAATGATGGGATAATTAGATTTATTGGTTTCCAAAATCTCTTTGATTTTTGCTTCTGCATAATCTTTTACCTCGGCTTTATGCGCAACACGCATCAATAACCTCAGGAATAAGGAGTTTCCAAACTTACGCCAATTGGCGACAGATCCAGCATATACCGGATCCTGTAATGGATCAATTGCGGTATTGGCTTTCAGCAGGTTATTCGCCGAATCCAATTTCATCAACAGATTGGTATAGATATCCTTCTGGGCATCAAATTTTGGTTCGAACAACAAGGAGTCTCTTCCCAAGGTAGCCTGTGTATAAGGGATATCACCATACGTATCCGTTAGAATGGAGTTGGTCCATGCCTGAAGGATCATGGAGATCCCTTGATAGGACGTATTAAAGGTCAACTCATTCTGCGCCTTGCTGTACATATCCTTGTAATTGGATAGATTCAGGAAGTGGTTGCTCCAAAGGTAATCTGACCAACTTCTTCTAAAGTCGTATCGGAAGACTTTGAATTCCCCATCTCCAATGGAAACAGTGACCTGCATCAACTCATTGTTGAAGCCCCTGTTCCGGTTCATATTGGCGGATACGGAAGAGATCAAAGCATTTGCCATGAACTGCTCCGGATAGGCTTCCGTGGTTTTGGTCGGGTCGACATTCAGGTCAACAAAACCTTTATCGCAAGATGAAAGTGCTAAGATGCTTAACAGACTTCCAAATAGTATATTTTTCAATTTCATGATAATCGAGTTAGAAACCAACAATTAGGTTGAATCCGAATGTACGGGTTGACGGGAATTGAGCAATCTCAAATCCTTTCACGATATCCCCACCATCTAAGGTTCCGAATTCTGGATCGAAGGCCGGCCATTTGGTCCAGATGAATAGATCACGGCCATAAACACCAATGGTCGCACGATTAATGCCTAAACGGGAAACCAGGTTCTTATTTAAGCTATAATCCAAACGCGCTTCCCTAAATTTGATGAAATCGGTAGGGAATGTGCTTCCTTCGGCATTATCCTGCCCAAAATGAGAACGATAATATTCATCAACGTTCTTGGCGATGACATCATTTTGGCGGTAGGTACCATCCGCATTCTGGATTACCCCATTACCGATGATACTGCTGTAGCGTCCTGGTAAGGTATTTTTGGTTTTTCCTTGCTCCGCTAATTTATAATGGGTTAAGGAATGACCAACTGCTCCCCATTGGGTATCGAACAAGAGGTTCATACGCAACCCTTTATAAGAGAAGTTATTTCCGAAACTCATTTTACCTTTTGGAATGGTATTTCCCAAATACAGGATTTCACTGGTCAGTTTCGCATATCCGGTAGATTCATCATAGATGACTTGTCCATCAGGAGCACGCTCATAGCCAATACCATAAAGATCGCCCAAACTTCCACCGACCATTCCTACAATCTGTCCAGATCCTACTGAACGCTGCTGAAGCACGATGGTGCTATCGGTCAACTGTTTGATGAGGTTTTTATTTCCGGTATAGGTAATATAGGATGACCATCCAAAGCCATTGTCTTTAGCTTTGATCTGATCAGTGTTCAAGGCGATTTCTAGACCTTTGTTTTCCACTTCACCAAAGTTGACCAAGAAGCGGCTTACTCCCGAAGCAGGGTCTACGAAACGGTAAAGGTGTTGGTTCGATGAATTTGCTTTATACCAAGCAATATCCAATTTCACTTTATTGTTGAACATGCGGATATCGGTACCGAATTCCAGCGACGATGTAGAAAGCGGCTTGATCAACGGATTGGCCAGGGTTGATGGATTAGCCAATGACCCTCCCAACAAGGAATTTGGATTTTCGTAATTGAATTCTGTTTGAAAAGGTTTCTGTACACCTGATCCGGTACCTGCATAAGAGGCACGGAATTTACCAAAGCTGATGAATTCTGGAAGATCCCAGATTTTAGAGAACACGAAACTTCCGTTGATAGAAGGATAATTGAACCCTAATTCTTTATCGGTATACAAACGTGTAGCCAAGGTACTTGCCCAGTCCCTACGGAACGTAGCATCCAGGAATAAAAAATCCTTATATCCGGTAGTTACCAAAGCATATAAACTGTTGGTTTGGGATCGTTCGATGATCTGACGGGTTTTTACCCCATATTTTGAATTGTTGTGGTTGTAAACGCCTGGGTAGAACAAACCATCAGAGGTCATTTCATCCCGATCATAATCGATACGGGCAGATGCACCACCTAAGTTGACTGAAAAATCAAAGTCATCGTTCAGTTTTTTATTATAGGTCACCAAGAAATCGATATTGGTTTCCTTCGAGAAAATAGATTGGCTACGGTATGATCCTTCCCGAAGTTTAGAACCGGCATCGTAAGGTCTATTCTGGTTTCTATCCTCGATCCCCATATCCATTGCCGCGCGAACATGGGCTTTCAGGTCTTTGGAAAACTGATAAACGGCCTGTGCATTCCCGGTAATGGTATGCCTGTTGTTGGAATTGATGAACTCATAGGAGATCGCGTATGGGTTTTCTGGATAGGTACTGAATGGATAAGCAATTTTACGATCTTCTTCACCATTCACCCAATAATTTCTCAACCAATTCAGGTCAGCGCTTGGTTGCCAGAAAATATACCAGTACATCAAGGATTGGTTTCCATAACCTGTTCCCGGCAAATTGTCTGACCAGCGGTTGGTATAATTCACTTTGGAATTGATGGTCAGTTTATCGGTGATCTTGGAACTCACGGACAGTGCCAATGAATTCTTTTTATATCCGGTATTCGGAACGATCCATTTGTTATGGGTATTGGTGGCGGAAAATCTGGCAGTTGTCTTGTCGGTACTTCCGTCGATAGATACCGTATTGGTGAAGGTTCTACCAACATCAAAGAAACCATTTACGCCATTTTTGCCATCATAGGCACGCCAAGGTGTCCTTGTAGGACCTACCTTTTGTAATATGGGATCATATTGGAAAAATTCTTGACCATCGAATTTAGGGCCATAAGCGGAACTGGTTCCACTGGTGCTACTCCCATCCACGGAAGAACCGAAGGAGTAATGCGCAGCCCCGTCCAAACCCTGACCATATTCGTATTGTAGATCTGGGGAACGGTTCATGCTTTCAAAGGCAGCATTGGAATTAACGGTAATACCAATTCCTTTTCCTTTAGCGGACCCCGATTTAGTGGTAATGATGACCGCACCATTGGCTCCACGGGAACCATAAAGTGCTGCTGCACCGGGACCTTTCAGTACCGTAATGCTTTCGATATCCTCTGGGTTGATGTCGTCCATACCGTTACCATAATCTACCGGCATGTTATCAGAACCTGTTCCATAGGCTCCATCAGAACCTAGAGCTGATGATCGGCCAGAACCACCATTCATGATGACTCCATCGACAACTATCAGGGCACCGTTTTCTCCTGTTAGGTTGTTTTCTCCACGAAGGATGATCTTGGTGGTCCCAACAGGTCCTGCATTGGACCGCATCAGGTTCACACCGGCAACTTTTCCGGAAAGGGCATCCATCCAGTTATTGGACAGTGCTTCGGTCAATTGCTCACCTTTAACGGAAGTTGCGGAATAACCTAGGGCTTGCTCATCACGCTTAATCCCCAAAGCCGTAACTACGACTTCCTCGATCGATTCGTCTACAGCCGATAACTTAATGGAATAGGTTTCCTGGTCCACCTTTACGGTTGTTGAGTTATAACCTATCATTCTTAGGCTCAATGTCGTCCCTTTTACAACAGAACCACTAAACACCCCGTCTTTGCCAGTTAGGCCAATTGCTCGGTTGTTTGCACTAATACTCACGCCCTCTAAAGGGTTCCCAGAACTCTGATCAAGTACCGTAATACGTACATTGATCAATTCTTGTGCAGCATAGGATTTCAAAGGCACATACTTGACGTGCCCTGATGCCTGCGAAATACAGGAAAGCCCTAACAATAGGATAAGGCTTCCTTGGCTAATCCTCAAGATCGATCGATTCATTAATTTCAGTTTTTGTTTGTTTTTCTTAATTCAAGCGGATATCCACGTTCAAATGTTTATCACTTCGGATATAGGTGGAAACCACCTCATAGGTTAATGAAGGTTGGTTGGCTTCGGCAGTTAATGTTTGGGCAGATCCAGGGTAAAGTACAATCTTTTTTGTCCCTTTTCCTGCTTTTAATACCAGCTCAAAATATAGATCACTGTTGTTCTTGATCTCATAATAATTGGTTACTACTCCTTTATTATTGGTCTTTTTATGGAAAACAGGGCTCAACGCTACACAGGCATCGAACAAAGCCTTTACGTGTTCTTCTTTTCCAAATAAGTATTTGCTTGACCAAGCTACAGTCCTTCCGCTATTCAATGCTTCGCGGATACCTTGAGCGCTGCGGTCCTTGCTCATGATCAAGGTCATTGTGCGGTGTACACCTTCTTTGTTCAGATCGTAGCTATGGGCGATCAGGTTATGCATATCGGTATTTCCGATAATGGTTAGGTTTCTGTCTAATGCCCAATCTAACGCTTTGGAATGGAAGCCCAATCCGTTCACCACTTCGATGCCATGTACTTTCTTTTCCTGGTAGAGTTTTTCTACAAATGGAATCCATTCATAGGATCCCGGAATCTGTTTGTCCTTCCATCCCGGATGGTTCCAGAAAACAAAGGCACCATCGTTGATCACGCGGTCAATGGATTCTTGGTCTTTATCCTCGTCGCGAACATCGATGAACTTGTTGGCATCAGTAATGAAAAGCGCATTGAAGTGTCCTGGAGGCGTATTACGGGTAACTTCTGTTCCTTTGATCAGGACCAGGTTGTTTTCTTTAGCCAATTCCACGGCAAGGTCATGTGAGCGGTTATGGTCGGTGTTCACATCATCTTTATGGGGTTGGTATTCCATATGTTCGGTAATGGAAATGGCATCCAAACCTTCTTTCCAAGCTTCCTGCACGCGTACGTTAGGCCATACATGGCCGTCTGTAAATACGGTATGCATGTGGAAATCGCATTTTAGAACCTGGAAACCGTTGACATTGGGAATATGGATGATATCGCGTTTGGATGGCAAACGGAATTCGTCCAAAGTGATTACTCCTTGATTGGTTTGACTGAATAAACTGGTTGTTCCTAATAATAATAGGCTGGTTAGTATTGCTGTTTTCTTCATGGTTTTAGATTATGTTGAACAAAACTACAGTCAATATATAAATTTTATGTTAAGAAATTGTTTAGTATTTGATAAGAATTAACATGAATTTTGGTGTTTTATAAGGAAAGAAAAGCAAAGAAAAGGTTGCATAGGAAATATTTAAGAAAAATAAAGGTGCGCGGAAGGTGTCAAAAACCGCATGATAACGCATTTTAGTTAATTTATTTTCTTGAGAAAGGAGGTTGAATTGGGGAAGGATTAATTTTGAAAATTGTGGTTTCTTATGGGTATTTTTTTGGGGATTTTAGGGAATTGTAAAGAAAAATCCACGTCATTGCGAGGAGGAACGACGAAGCAATCTTTGGATTTTGTCATCCAGAGCAGCGTCGAAGGATCTGTACGTGAACTATCGAACAGATGCTTCGACTACGCTCAGCATGACATGCGGGAAGATTGCTTCGTGCCTCGCAATGACGAACGCCCTCGCAATGACGAACGCCCTCGCAATAACGTAGGGTAGCAATGACATAGATTCGCAATGAAAATCTACCTTGCCTTCACCGGTCTTTCGCCGAAATGCCTATCCCGTTCAAAAGTCGACATATGCCTTTCCTTCTTCGCTGGATAAATATCATCCAAGGTAATCATGATACCAGTCTCTTCCACCTCGCCAAATTCATTGTTCCTAGCGGTACCAAAAACACGCATGGTTGGCGACAAATTCATATACGTATTGATCAAAGGTGGAACATTCTCCCCCAACTCTCTTACACGCGTATTCAACACCTTATACCCTTCTTTATAATCCAAGCCATCAAAAATGCCTTCAAACTTGGAAACATCAGTCTTATAACCCAAAAACAAATCTGGAGATGGAGTCACTAATTTATCCTTATCCGGAAAATAATGGTTCATGAAGTAGATCAGCAGATCTCTGGCTTCCTCATTATATTGCGGGTACATGGTCACCTTTCCAAATAAATACTTCACATCTGGATTCAACAGCACCACAGCCCCTAGCCCATCCCAAAGGTTATCCAAAGAGAATATCCCTTTGCGGTTATCAATTGCGGGTTGGTATTTGGGTTGTACCCATGATCTTCCCAATTCCAAGGTCTGGGGAAGATAGTTTTTCACAAAGTCTTCTGAAAAATCAAAATAATGCGCTGTGGAGAGATGGACTTCCCCATCTTCTGAAACGGCATTATCACATTTGATCACACGGTATCCCGCGATGATCTCTTCATCATCCGGGTTCCAGGCGATCAGCTGGTCGTAGTTATGTTCACTGATATCGTTCTCATCAATATCCAGTGCTTGCCCGGTACCACCTCCCGCGGAGCGGAAACTCAACTCTCTCAGTCGGCCAATCTCGCGCATGATATTCGGAGACGTATGATAGTTTACCAAATAAACCTCATTGTTGCCATTATTGGTATAACGGACAAAAGCTTCTTTAGTAAGTTCTTTCTTAATTAATTCCCGATCAACAGGTTGAATTATTTCTTGCATAGATTATTATTTACTGTTGGCCATCGCATAAACCTGCTGTTTAACATCTTCGGCCCAGGCTCTTTCGTTTTTGCTTTGGTCGAAATGTGTATATGGAATACGTTTACCGATGCGGATTTTGATGTTCTTCCCGCGTTGGGAAAACAACTCATCAGGTAAATATAACATTTCAATGTTAGCTTTTAAACCTAGTTTTGCTCTTATTCTCGCTAAATTATAGAAGAAATTAGAATTCCTACCCTCAATGTAGACAGGAACGATGTCCTTTTTGTATTTTTTTGCTTTATTGATAAAGCTTTTTTTCCATTCTAGGTCAACAATTTTGCCATTTATTTTCCGTGAAACCAATCCGGCCGGGAAAACCAACAGGGCATGGTCGGAGGCATAGGCGGTTTCAATGGCCGCGATTCCTGCCTTACTCTGATTGCCTACCTTATTAACAGGCACGAACAAAGGCTCCAGGTTGCGGATGTTCAATAGGATATCATTCACCAGGAATTTCACATCCTTCCGGTATTTTCCGATAGCCTGCATAAAAGCCACGCCATCCAGTCCACCAAGTGGGTGGTTGGAAGCAAAGATCACACTATCCTCCAAAGGAATGTTCTCCACACCCTCCAGATGAACCTCTACATCCAGCTCCTTCAATAAAGAATCCACAAAATCCAAGCCTAGGTCATCGTAATACCTGGTCATGATATAGTTGATCTCATCTTCGTGTATAACACGCTCTAAGTAACTAATTAATGGTTTGGGTATCCACTTCGCTAATTTTGGACTTTTCTTATGAATGACTTCTCGAATCTTTATAAACTTCTCTTGCTCTAGTAAGTCCATATAATTACCGCTCTTTTTAAAGTAGGGTAAAATTACACATTTCCTTTAAAGTACCATTAAACATCTTTTTATTTTATTTCAAAATATATATTTTCGTTACCTTAGCATCAACGAATCATTAAACTCCTAATTAAACGTTTTCTCAAAATAAGGGTTTAATATATAAAACGGTTTCATGTATATAGGCGAAAACATATCTACGCTCTACACCGAGGTCCATCCAAACGACACGGTAGCTGCTACCCTGGATAAGGTCAATGAGCTCCATCTCCAACAACTCCCTGTTGTTAAAGGCAAGGAATACCTGGGGATCATCACCGAAGAAGACCTCTTGAACGTAGATGATGACCTGAAAACCATCAAGGAACTCAAGTTCACTTTTCCATTTATTTATCTTTTCGATTACCAGCATATTTTTGATGCCCTGCAATACCTGGAAACCTATCAGTTTGATATGTTGCCCATCATGAACAAGACCAACCAATATGTAGGGGTGATCACGCCAAAGGATCTGCTATTGGCCTTGAACAAGACCGTATCCAACCAGGAGATTGGGGCGATCATCGTGTTGGAAATGGAAGAGCGCGACAATTCTTTGACCCATATTGCCAATATCATCGAATCGGAGAATTGTAAGATCCTGCAGACTGGCGTTAAGGTGATGGAGGACTCTTCCAAAGTGGAACTGACCATCAAACTCAACAAAACCAATATTTCTTCGGTTTTGGCATCGCTCTGGCGACATGATTATGTAGTGAAAGCAACTTTTAATGATGGATCTGACCAGAACGATATACAAGAACGGTACAATCTTTTGATGAATTATTTGAACCTATAATTTATCAGAAATTCCCATCTTTGACTAAATTTTAAAAGAAAGCATGAAAGAACTGGCCATCGCAGTATATGGACGTGAATTTAACCAATCGGTTATCGGCTACGTTGTTGAGCTGTTCAGTTACCTCCGCGAACGCAATGTTCAGGTATATATCTACCACGATTTCCACAGTTTTTTAAAGAAACTATGCAAAGTGGATTTCAAATTCAAAAAATTTAGATCTCATAAGGATCTCCCGAAAGATATTTCGTTTATGCTGAGCCTTGGTGGCGATGGAACCATGCTGGCCGCAGCAACCTTGATTAAGGACTCCGGGATCCCGATCGCAGGGATTAACTTCGGTCGTTTAGGATTCTTAGCCAACATTTCAAAAAACAAGATCGAAGAGGCATTAGACCAAATCTTGGCAAACCAATACCAGATCCAAAAGCGCGGGCTGCTGCAGGTAGAGACCTCGGATGGAACCCTTGTGGCCGGAGATAATATTGCGCTAAATGACATTACGGTATTTCGTTCGGATTCTTCCGCTATGATCACAGTAAATGCGGTATTGGATAATGAGCTCTTGAACTCTTATTGGGCCGATGGATTGATCATTGCGACACCAACCGGCTCCACAGCCTATTCCTTAAGCTGTGGCGGGCCGATCCTGATGCCGGGAAGCGGCAACTTCGTGATTACCCCCATCTCTCCCCACAACCTGAACGTACGTCCTATCGTCGTCAGTGAAAGCATGAAATTGCACTTGGAAATCGAAAGTCGCACGGAAAAATACATTTTGAGCTGCGATTCGAAAAGTTATACCCTATCGACAAATACAACCTTAACCATTTCCAAAGCGCCTTTCAACATCAACTTGATCAGGCTTCAGAATGACCAGTATTTCAGTATCCTACGGGAGAAATTACTATGGGGTATAGACGTCAGAAATTATTAATCAAGGTTTAAAGTTCATTTAACACTATTTAATATCAAAGGATTATCTGAAAACCTGTATCTTTACCGCAGTATACAATCAAATGAACTATAAAGATAAAATAGACAAAACTAACCTTCCTAAGCATATTGCGATTATCATGGATGGCAATGGCCGATGGGCCAAGGAACAGGGTGAGCTGCGTGTATTTGGACACAAAAACGGTGTTACAGCTGTTCGGGAGGCCTTGGAGGCTGCTGTTGAAATCGGCGTTTCCTACCTCACCTTATATGCTTTTTCCACCGAAAACTGGAACCGACCTGAATTTGAAGTCAATGCCTTGATGGAACTCTTAGTGAATTCCCTCAACCAGGAATTACCTACCTTCCAGGCGAACAATATCCGGGTAAATACCATCGGAAAGACTTCTGACCTACCAGATCATTGTCAAGTAACCTTGGCAAGTACCATCGATCAGACGAAGAACAATACAGGCTGTACCCTTACTTTAGCCTTAAGCTATGGTTCCAGACAAGAGATTGTGGAAGCCACCAAAAGGATAGCAGAAAAGGTGAAGAACAATGAACTTGATCCTTCGGATATTAATGAAGAAACCATAAGCCAGCATCTTTATACCTATGATATGCCGGATCCCGATATTCTGATCAGAACATCCGGTGAAGAACGTATCAGTAACTACATGCTTTGGCAGATCGCTTATTCTGAATTATTCTTCCTACCCATTATGTGGCCGGAGTTTTCCAGAGAACATCTCTTCGAGTGTATTTATTTATATCAAAATCGCGAAAGAAGATTTGGGAAAACTAGTGAACAATTGTAAGAAATACTTACTTTTGCAACATTTTGATTTTGGATGGGTTAATCCCCGAAATCCGCAATATTTCTTTTAACAAAAATTAACAAGACTTTGCTGTACTTTAGCAGACATAATAAAAAGTAGATGAAGCATATACTAAAAATTTCTATTTTTCTGACCATCTTAATTTGCAATTTCTCGCATGCCCAAATCCTTGGTGGTAATCCCATAAACGTCAATGACCCCGATGAAATTGACTATAATAACCCTAAGAATTATGTCATTGGAGGAGTGACTGTTACAGGAGCACAATACTTAGAGAGCGATGTATTGATTACCATTTCCAAATTGGTCGTAGGTAATTACATCGAGGTACCTTCTGAGCAGACAGCTAATGTGATCAAGGATCTGATGGATCAGAACCTATTCGAGGATGTTCAGTTATATGCTACAAAAATACAGGACGAGACGATCTTTTTGGAAATCCGAGTGAAGGAACGTCCAAGATTGACACGTGTGGATATTGAAGGTTTGAGCAAGACCCAAACGGAAGAAGTTCGTAAGCGTTTGAATACTACGGCTGGCCGAATTGTCAATGAAAACCTATTATTGACCACCCGTACGACCATCGAGAAATTCTTGAGGGAGAAATCCTATCTATATCCGGAAATTACGATCAAGACCGCAAAAGATACAACCCAACCGAACAATGAAATTGTGATGGTGGATATCGAAAGAAACAAGAAAATCAAGGTTCATCATGTGAATTTTGAAGGCAATGAAGAATTTACGGATAAGCAGCTTCAAAAATACCTTAAAGGTGTTAAACCGAGAATGTGGTACCGTGTATTTGGTCCTGGTAAATTCAAGGAAGACAAATACGAAGAAGCGAAAGAAAAACTGATCGCTAAGATGCAGGATAAAGGATACCGTGATGCAGAAATCATCAGAGATTCCGTATACCGTTATGACAACAATGAAGTTGGAATCGATATTGATCTTTACGAAGGTCCTCGTTACTATGTGGGTAACATCAGCTGGTCCGGAAACGCGAAGTTCAAGGATTCCATTCTGAACATCTTTTTAGGTATTCAGAAAGGCGATATCTACAGTGAGGAAAAATTGAACTCGAAGTTGATGGGTCCTACCCGTAACTCGGATGATATTGCGGCTATCTATCAGAACGATGGTTACCTGACTTTCAACATCCAACCGATCATCAAAAGAATCTATAACGATACGATCGACCTGGAGATCCAAATGTCTGAAGGTAAACAGTACACGATCAACAACGTGATCTTGAAAGGTAATGATGTAACGAACGACCGTGTGGTTCTACGTTCGATCTACACTAAACCAGGTCAGAAATATTCAAGGGAATTATTGGTAAGAAGTGTTCGTGAGATCTCCCAATTGGGGATGTTTGATGAGCAGAAAGTTCAACCTGCCCCTATCAACCTGAACTTTGAAGAAGGAACAACAGACATCGAATTCTCGGTTGCAGAGAAGCCTTCAGATCAGGTGGAACTATCCGGTGGTTATGGTGCAGGACAGGTAATCGGTACCTTAGGTCTTACCTTCAACAACTTCTCGACGTCTAACTTATTTAAGAAAGATGCTTGGAAACCACTTCCTCGTGGAGATGGTCAGAAATTAAGTATCCGTGGACAGACTTCCGGAAAGCGTTATCAATCGTATAGCTTCTCCTTCTCGGAGCCATGGTTAGGTGGTAAGAAACCTATCTATTTCGGATTGAGTGCTTACATTTCGAATTCACAACAACAATATTACAATTGGCAAACGCAGCGTTACGAAGGTTATGCGAACAACCCTAAAATTCAAATGCACGGGGTTACAGCGACCTTAGGTAAGCGTCTTCAATGGCCAGACAACTACTTCCAGATCAATAGCTCCCTATCTTACCAACGTTATTATTTGGAAAACTATAGAGGATATTTCATCTTCTCTGACGGTGAAGCATACAACATCAACTTTACCCAAGAGATCAGTCGTAACTCGGTAGATGCACCGATCTACCCTACTTCTGGTTCACACCTGAAGTTCAGTGTACAATTGACGCCTCCATATTCCTTGATGAACAACATCAACTATGCAACCGCTCCAGATAATGAAAAATACAAATGGACGGAATACCATAAATGGAAATTCGATTCGCAATGGTACACGAAAATCGTAGGTAAATTGGTATTGAAAACCCAAGCACAATTTGGTTACCTAGGTACTTACGGTGATGAAACACCAACCTCTCCATTTGAGCGTTTCAAATTAGGGGGTGATGGTATGCAAGGTTTCGACTTCTTACAAGGTTCTGAGATCATCGCGATGCGTGGTTATGCCAATGGATACATTATCCCAGCTTCTACCGGTTCGAACATGCAATATACGGCGGCAAGCTCTGGTAGCCCGATCTATGCGAAATACCAGATCGAACTTCGCCACCCAATCTTGTTGAACGATCAGGCAACGGTATTTGCGTTGGCATTTGCTGAAGCAGGTAATACCTGGAACAAATTCTCTGAAGTGAATCCATTCAAGGTTCGTCGTTCAGTGGGTGTTGGAGCACGTATCTTCCTACCGATCTTCGGTATGTTGGGTATTGACTACGGTCATGCGATGGATCCTATCCCTGGATTGCCTTCGAGCCAGTGGAAACAGAACTTCACGTTCAGTATCATCCAGAACATGGGCGGATTTTAGTAATTAAACTTTTTATAATTTTAATTGTCTTAAAAAGTAGAATTAAAAAAATATTGATATGTCAATGAAAAAAATTATAACTACGGCCTTGATGCTAACCATGATGGTGGGCATCTCCTTTGCACAAAAAATTGCTTATGTAGATTCGGAGTATATCATGAAACATATTCCTGAAGTAGCAAGCGCACAGAAGAAAGTGGATGCCTTGTCCCAACAATGGCAACAAGAAGTGGATAAACAATACGAAGAGATTGAGCGCATGTACCAGGCTTATCAGAACGACCAACAGAAGTTGAACGCAGATATGCGCAGACGTCGCGAAGATGAGATTGTGAACAAAGAGAAAGCGGTTAAAGAATTACAACGCAGTAAATTCGGATTCGATGGTGAGATCGTTAAACAACGTGAAACCTTGATGAAACCTATCCAAGATAGGGTTTCTAAAGCCATTCAGGATATCGCTACTGCACAGCAATTGGATTTCATTTTAGACCGTCGTAGCGAGGTTTCTTTCCTTTACGCGAACCCTAAAATGGATAAAAGCAATGAGGTAATCGTTAAATTGGGGTTAAAACCTAATCCAAGTTTAGCCAACTAACGATTTTTTTATTATTTTGCGCATCTAAAAAAATTAACAAATATAAAAAACAGAAAAAACTTATATAATTATAAGACTAACAGAATGAGCATGAAAAATTTATTGAAAAGTGTAGTATTAGCATCAGGACTTATTTTTGCAGCAAACGCAGCAAGCGCACAGCAAAAAGTTGGTCATATCAATTCTAGAACAGTTATGGAATCTACTACAGATTTCAAGAATGCGCAGACACAAATCCAAAGCCTTGGTGCTACCAAAGACAAAGAACTACAAGATATGTTTACCTTGTATCAAGCTAAACAAAAAGATCTTAATGATAAAGCGAGAAACAGAAGCGAAGCTAACAAGGAAACAGTTGATGTGGAATTGAACAAGATCGCTACGGAGATGCGCGAAATGGAAGGAAAGATCCAAGAAAGCCAACAACAAGCTGAAAAAGATATGGAAGCTAAACAGGCTGAATTGTTCGCTCCTATCCAAACAAAGATCATGACCGCTATCAACGCAGTAGCTAAAGAAAAAGGATATGCTTATATCCTGGATCTAGCATCTGGTTCAGTGGTTTATTCAGCAGGTGGTGATGACCTTACAGCTGATGTTCAAGCTAAATTAGGTGTAACTGCAGCTGCAGCTCCAAAGAAATAATTAAAAATCTATAAAGATTATAAAAGCCTCCCTAGGGAGGCTTTTTTTATTTATCTTATCCCATTAAGACAATTATTTTTAATCGGTCTAAATAATTTATTATGCCTGCATAGTATATAAGGATTGATTATATTTGTTTTACCTAATTTGTAAACTATGATCGGTCAATTGATTTTTGGCGTACTTCTGATCGCAGGCATCATCCTGTTCTATAAAAACGCCAGTAAAATATATCGCAATATTCGTTTAGGAAAATCCCTCGATCGCAGCGATCGTCCTTCGGAACGATTGAAGGTGATGTTGCTGGTGGCTTTCGGACAGAAGAAAATGTTCAAGAAGCCCATCCCAGCCATCCTTCACCTGTTTGTCTATGTAGGGTTCTGTATCATCAACATTGAGATGTTGGAGATCGTAATCGATGGCCTATTCGGTACCCATCGTGTACTTTCCTTTATGGGTGGTTTTTATGATTTCTTGATCTTTTCCTTTGAGATCTTAGCCTTCCTGGTATTGATGGGCTGTGTGGTATTTGCCGTGCGCAGGAATATCCTTAAATTGAAGCGTTTGAATCAATCTGAATTAGACAATTGGCCGAAAACAGATGCCAACCTGATCCTGACCGCGGAGATCCTTTTGATGGCTGCCTTCTTACTTATGAATGCCGCTGATTATAAACTTCAGCAATTGGGTGCTGCCCATTATCATGCTGTTGGATCCTTTCCGATTTCCCAATATATTGCTTCTTGGCTACCCGATCAGGTGAATACATTGATTGGGATCGAACGCGGAGCATGGTGGTTCCACATCATCGGCGTGTTGGCCTTTTTGAATTACTTACCGATCTCAAAACATTTACATATTATACTGGCCTTTCCGAACACCTATTTCTCCAACCTGGAGCCTAAAGGCAAGTTTGAGAACATGCCTTCGGTTACGGCTGAGGTTCAAGTGATGTTGGATCCTTCCCTACCCCCACCCACCGGAGAACCAACCCGGTTTGGGGTGAAGGATGTACAGGACCTTACCTGGAAGAATCTGTTGGATGCCTATACCTGTACCGAATGTGGGCGATGTACCGCAGCTTGTCCGGCCAATATAACCGGGAAGTTACTATCCCCAAGAAAGATCATGATGGATACCCGCGATCGCTTAACGGATGTGGGCTTGAACATAGATAAAAACGGAGAGTTTGTAGACGATGGGAAATCGCTATTGGATACACACATCAGCAGAGAAGAGATATGGGCTTGTACAAGCTGTAATGCATGTGTAGAGCAATGCCCGGTCAACATCAACCCTTTAGAGATCATCATTGGTCTTCGTCAATATGCGGTGATGGAAGAATCGCAGGCACCAGCGAGTGTGAACAACATGTTCTCCAACCTGGAAAACAACGGTGCGCCTTGGAAATATGCACAGGCAGATCGTGCAAATTGGGCAAATCAATAAAAAAGAAAAAACATGGAAAACGAACTTCATATACCAACAGTAGCCGAGTTACTAGCTAAAGGAGAAAGCCCAGACCTATTGTTTTGGGTGGGATGTGCCGGTAGTTTTGATGAGCGTGCGCAGCGCATCACCAAAGACATCTGCAAGATCCTTCAACATGTAGGGATCAAATATGCCATCCTAGGCACCGAAGAAAGCTGTACGGGAGATCCAGCAAAACGGGCAGGAAATGAATTCCTGTTCCAGATGCAGGCGATGATGAATATCCAGGTATTGGATGGTTATGAAATCAAAAAGATCGTGACCGCCTGCCCACATTGTTTCAATACCATAAAGAATGAATACCCGAGCTTAGGCGGCCACTATGAAGTGATCCACCACACCCAATTGATCCAATCCTTGATCGATGAAGGGAAATTGAAACCTGCCGATGGAAATGAATTCAAGGGCAAGCGAATCACTTACCATGACCCTTGTTATCTAGGCAGGGCAAATGATGTCTATGAGGCACCAAGGAAAGCCTTGGAGGTTTTGGATGCCGACCTGGTGGAACTTAAACGCTGTAAATCCACTGGTTTATGCTGTGGAGCTGGCGGTGCTCAGATGTTTAAAGAACCTGAAAAGGGCAATAAGGATGTGAATGTAGAGCGTATTGAGGATGTGATCGAAAGCAAGGCCTCCATTGTTGCCGCAGCTTGTCCTTTCTGTATGACGATGTTGAGGGATGGGGTGAAAGTAAAAGACAAGGAACAGGAAATCCAGGTACTGGATATCGCAGAGATTACCGTAAAGGTAAATAAAATTTAAACAAGAATAAGAGGAATTTTAAGGGGTGCCCAGGAGCAGATTCGAACTGCCACGCCCATTCAGGCGCCACCCCCTCAAGATGGTGCGTCTACCAATTTCGCCACCTGGGCATTTCACATCGCAAAAATAATCTTTATTTTGATATTTGCAACGAATTTTGATTAAGCCTTCTTCAGATTTTTATTGATCAGGGTCTGGATGATTCCATCCGCCAATCCGATCCTAGGCGCCATGATATTCTTCAGATGCCCCACCTTCATGATCGTTAAAAAGATCTCCGAAGCCGGGATAATCACATCTGCCCTATCCTGTTTCAATTCAAGTACATTGATCCTATCTTTCAAAGAATACGAACTCAGATAAACATACATGGCTTTCAATTTGGCATAGGAAATAGGCTTATCAGCCTTTTCATTGGCCATCCTCGAAAGTTTATTGATATTACCTCCAGAACCAATCCCGTAGATGTTCTTATAACTCTTGGTAATATTCTTCACCCATAACTTCATGTCGTCCCAGGTTTCCGGTTCATCCTGGTTATCCAGGATACGGATAGTACCTAAATTGAAGGAACGGGATGCCACTAGATCACCATTGGCAAAAAGCGAAATCTCGGTACTACCACCACCCACATCGATATAAAGATAAACCTTGTTCTTATCCATGTTGGTTTGGTTGTGCACATTGTATATGATTTGGGCTTCCACCGAACCATCGATGATCTCAATATCGATACCCACCTTTTTACAGGCCTCAACAACGTCCTTTCCATTATCCGCATCACGCATCGCAGAAGTCGCACAGGCCATATAATCACTGACCTTGTACACATCCATCAGATTGCGGAATGCCGACATGGTTTTCACCATGTTCTCAAATTTTCCTTCAGAAATGTGTTTATTGATGAATGCATCATCACCCAATCGTAATGGCACTCGTAGAAGTGTGTTCTTGTTAAATATGATTTCGTTTTCTCTTTCAATTATATCGGCAATCAGCAAACGAACAGCGTTTGAACCGATATCAATAGCGGCGTATCTCACAGTGTGTATTTGAAAAGTTTAACAATATTAAAAATCTTAGATTAAATTAATATTAATATAATATTAAATAGCCGATTATTTCGTCGGTTCTAAGATTTCTAATTGCCAGATAATCTGTTCTTTGCTCACAAAATAGGGAGCATCCTCGCGTATGGTGGCATAAACCGCATCAAAAACAGCCACATAATCACCTTTTACAGGCGCTATAAGCTGTCTTTCCATCACATCATCCTGAAGGGCAATACTCAGTACACCTTCATTACCTAAGGGCTCTAATCCGAAGCTTGCATGGTCAGGCATTAACCCTTCCAGAAGTTGGGTCTCCTGCACATCCGTTCTATATTTCACATAGCTCCCTTTTGTGCCATGTAGCACAAAGGCGGCTTGGGGGTCGGCCACCAATAGGCTGGTCGTGATGAAAACATTTACGCCAGAGCCATAGTTCAGCATCAGATGGGCATAATCATCCACCACACTATTTGCCCTATAGGTTCCCTTTAATTTGCTCATGGATTTTGGCTTACCGAACAGCGATATGGCCTGATCCAACAGATGCGATCCCAGATCATAAAGAATCCCCGAGGCAGCTCTTTTGGTTTCTTTGAACAACTTCACGCCGATCTGCGATTTATAGCGATCGAAACGGAGATGCAGCTCGATAGGCTTGCCTACCAGACCGGTTTCCACGATATTCTTGAGCGTAAGGAAATCGCTATCAAATCGTCTATTATGAAATGGAAGGATGTGTTTTCCCTGTTCTTCCGCCAATTTATACAATTTGGCTGCTTCTTGGGAGGTTGGTGCGAATGGTTTCTCGATCAATACGTGCTTACCGGCCAGGAGTGCCTGCTCCGCATAGGATACATGCGTATCATTTGGCGTATTGATGATGACCAATTCGATCTCCGGATCATCCAATAATTCCTGAACGGAATCATAACTGATGACATCGGGATATTTCTCTTGGGCTGATTTAAGGCTGCGTTCTACGATTGCCCTAAATTCAAAGTTGGGGTTGACAGCTATAAATGGCGCATGGAATACCCTTCCGGACATTCCATACGACAATATACCTGTAACGATCTGTTTTTTAACCATTAAACTGTTTTTTGCTTAGTGATGCGCGTGGGCATCTTCTTTACCACCTACAGCAGTAAACAACTGAGCAACAGCTTCTGTTTTTGATTGAGCGAAATCTCTTAATTCTTTGTTGGTATTGCGAGACAATCTTCTCAATTGTTCCTTCACCAAGCCTACTTGATGTTGAACATGGTGTAAATACGCTTCATCCGTATAAGCAGCGTGGCTAGGAGCCGTATGCATTACTGGTGCTGGGGCTGTTGCTGCGACTGCGGTAGAATCAGCGGTAGAATCTGTAGCAGTGGTTACGCTATGTGCTGCATGATCAGCTTCTGTGGCATATTTCTCTTGTCCTAAAATAGGGAAATCTACATGGAATTTTGTTGCCAAAGAGTCCATTTGAGGAAGCATCTCTGTAAAGAATTGGGATACTTTGCTCGCTGCATCTTTCGCTTGTGCATTTCCAACCGTACCAACATGTTTCGCATAGTCTACCTCATACGGCGCAATCGCTCCAACGGATCTGAAAAATGCATATGCATCCCCATCTACCAATGTCGTATGCGTGTATTTAAGTTGATTTTCACTTGCAGTATCAAATACGCAAGAAGATAAAGTTGTACTTGCTAAAACTGCCGCAACAAATAATGTATTTAATTTCATCGCTTTATATTTTTTAAAACACACAAAAATATAAAAATATCCCTATTAATGCCTATTTCTGTTTAATTCATATTCAATCTACGCTAAATTTCTTCCTGCATTCACCACACCATAAATGGTTCTGCCGATTAATTTGCGGTAGATTTCTGCCCTTTCTTCCTTAACCTGCTGCTTATCAAGCAATCGGATAGCGTAATGCTGGATAATCAATAAAGGAAGGATAATCTTCTCCCTTTCCAAAATAGAAGCCCGCTCTACCGGATAATTCTCCATAAGCTCTTTCATTCCTGTTAATTTTAGCAGATAGGTTTTGGTCAGATCGAATTCTTCTTTCAGCATAGTCCAAAATCCACCAAACTGAGGGTCATCCTTCATGTAAGCGGTGATGTGGAAATTCGATTTGGTCATCGACATCATGCAATTATCGATCACGGTATTGAACATACCGGAAGTTTCATACAGGTTCTTCACATAGGACCATAGGTTATTGTCCTCTGCCCATTGCAGAGCCGTCCCTACCCCGAAAAATCCAGGAATATTTTGTTTTAGTTGACTCCAGGAAGTCACGAAGCTGATCGCCCTAAGATCTTCCAACCGCAATTCCCGATCGGAATTCCGCTTCACTGGCCTACTGGAAATATTGATCGAAGACAAAGCCTTCAATGGACTCAATGTTTCCAGGTATTGTAGGAACTGTGGATGATGGCGCAAGGTCAAGAACTTCCGATGACTTTCTGCGGCCATCTGATCGATCACATCCTTTTGTTTTGGTGTCAGGGTATCCCCCACCTTTTGTTGCAGATCTGAAACCAGACCAGCCTGTATCAATTGTTCGATATTGTATCTTGCCGAATCCAAAGAACCATATTGGCTACTGATGGTCTGCCCCTGAATGGTTACCTGAATATGGTTATTCTCGATCTCTTTGCCCATCGAAGCATAGAAGCGTTGGGTTTTACCACCACCACGTGCCGGTGGTCCACCGCGACCATCAAAGAACACCAAATCCACATCGTATTCACGAGAAATGGCGGTCAATTCGATCTTGGCTTTATAGATAGACCAGTTGGCCATCAAATAGCCCCCATCCTTCGTACTGTCCGAAAACCCCAACATGATGGTCTGCTTATTCCCTCTTTTCTTCAGATGGGCAGCATAAGCTGGATTCGAATAAAGCCTACGCATCACATCCGCGGCATGTTTCAAATCATCTACCGTTTCGAACAAAGGCACAAAATCCATGGTCAGATCCTCTTTCTTCCATCCCTGCCATAAAAACAGCTGCATCAATCCTAAAATATCCGAGGCTTGCTGGCAATTACTGATGATAAACCGCTGAACTGCACGCTCACTACCCGATTTTTGGATATCCTTGATCAAGCGGATAACTCGCAGGGTATCCTGAACCAAGGGATCTTCTGCTGTTTCCAGATCCAGGTCCGCTTCAGAAAGCGTAATCTGTTTTTCTTTTTCCTCCTCCGAATCGACAACCTCCGATAAAGGAATTCCGGTTTCGGATGGATAGGTCTCTAACAACCAATTAAAGGTATTTCTCAGAATACTGCTATCCTGACGGATATCCAAGGTGGTGAAATAACAGCCAAAGGTCTGTACCTTACGTTTTAAATCTTCCACGATTTCAACAAAAAGGCCATCGTGGTCTTCGCGAAGAACACGGATGATATTTTCGAGGTTATCCAATATTTTATCGGTTTCATCCACCGGTTTATCAACGGGGTTGAAACTGTTCTCATAGAATAATTCCTGTAGGTTTTCCATGTAGGATTCTACCCCACGGAAGGTGATGCGCCTTTTTACGACCCTAAAATCTCGGTAATAACACCTGAAAAGAATGGTCCTCAACAGGTTAGCTACCTTTTTGGTACTCTCCCAAGTCACATTCGGATTTCCGTCACGATCGCCTCCTGGCCAGAAGCCAAGCTCGATCAAGTGATCCAATTCTTTCGTAGAAAGTTCCAGTTCATCATCAATTCTTGCCTGAATATCAGAAGCTACCTTATAGAATACATTTTCCAGGTACCAAGCCAAACTGATGGCCTCATCCACAGGGGTAGGCTTTTGTTTATTGATGAATGGAGTCTTTCCCAACTGCTGTAACAACAGGTGTATTTTAGGAATATCATTCTTTTTTAGAACCTCGATCAAGTCATTGATGATGGATAGCACCGGTCCAGGATAAAATTGGGTCGGATGCGCCGTCAAAACCAACCGTACCGACATTTCCTTCAACCGCTCCACAATCTGTTTACGCGTTTGCGGGTTAGATTGGGCAGCACCAAAAATAGTATCCAATCCTCCCGTTTCATCGCTTTTCCCTACGGCCTTAAATGCCGAATCCTCCACCGCATCAAATAAGACCACCTGTCTTTCGATATACTGCACGATGCGGAACAATAGATCCAATCGATCATCTTCCCGCACATACTGCTCATACTGCCCGAAGAAACTATCGATGATGGTCTCGGGTGTCTGATGTTGTTCTACACCCTGCTCACAATGGGTATTGAAAAAAGGTAATATGGTTCCCGTATGTCGAACACGTTGGAATGGAAGCGTAAGAAACAGACTCTTGAATAAATCGAACCGCGTTAGGACTTCATTCTGAAATGCTGCTTTTTTCTGACTTAATCTCATAGTTTAAAATAAGTATCTTGTTTATTCCCAAACGATAGGATAATAATTAAAACAAATATATGATTTTTATATATTTTTAAGGTACTAATTGTATTTTTTACACTAACTAAATAATTTTATTATGATTTTATCATTAAAATTGGTTTTAATGCTTTAAAATGCCCATTTTTAAGAAAAATAACCTTTAATCCTTTACCTTAGTAAACAAGCCTTGCGTATCTTTGTGTGACAAGCCATGATAAAAACAAAAGAGATCAGTAACTTTTTCTACAGCCAATACTTTGCAGATGGACTTCGAATCACCATTGGCTGCATCGTTCCGGTCATCATTTGCGCCCTTTTAGGGCAGTTCATGCTAGGCACTTATATCTCCTTAGGCGCTTTATTGGTGGGCCTTTCCGATACACCTGGGGCGCCCAGCCATCGCCGCACGGGGATGATTGCCAGTTTTATCGTCTGCTTGATCACCCAATTCCTGACGGTCTTGGTCAATAGCAATATCTGGCTCATGACAGGCCTCATTGCCATTCTTTGTTTTCTCTATTCCATGTTCGCCGTTTTCAATGCCCGGGCCGCTACCGTGGGTTCCATGGGGGTATTGATCATGCTGATCTACATCGATGATGTCAAGAACATCACCGAGGAGCTGGAATTTCTGCTTTACTTCATCATCGGTGGCCTATGGTATATGCTGATCAGCTTTTCCATGACGCAGGTTCGCCCCTATCGGCTTGCCCAACAGGAATTATCGGAATCCATCCGGCATGTAGGCGATTTTATTCGACTGCGAGCTAACTTTTACGACCCTAAAACCGACTTCGACGAGAATTACCGCAAACTGATCGATAAACAGGTGGAAGTTCATGAGCACCAGGAAAACGTTCGAGATCTTCTTTTCCAAAGCAAGCGATCGATAAAGGATACTACCAAAATTGGTCGATTCCTGACCTTGACATTTAATGATATCGTAGACCTCTTCGAACTGTCCATGACCACCCATTATGATTATGAACAGATCCGGAAGTCGTATTCCGAAACGGGCATCCTGAAGGAATTCAGGCTTTTATTGATCAAGGTTGCCAATGAACTCGATCACTTGGCCTATCAACTCAACGCCAATAAAGCGCCAAAAGCAAAATACAGCTTTGCCAATGATTTTGATCGGATCTTATATAAAATAGACCAGTTGGATAAAAAGGAACAGGTCAATACCATTCCTTTAAAAAAGATCCTGATCAGTATCCGTAACATTACGGCGTTCATCCAGAATATTTACAATTACAGCATTATCAGGCCTAACAATGTCCATAAACAGGAGATTGAAGAAGCCAATAAATTCATACAGACGGAGCATATTGATTGGAAGAAATTTAAGAGTAACCTTTCCCTGAACTCTTCCATCTTTAGGCATGCCCTACGGATGGGCATTGTCATGTCCCTCACCTACCTGATCCTTAACCTGAACTTCTTCAACATCGGACAGATGGGCAGCTTCTGGGTTCTTTTGACCATCATGGTGATCTTAAAGCCTGGTTTTGGATTGACCAAGGAAAGGAATGTGCAACGATTGATGGGAACCGTGATCGGCGGTATTATCGGTGCTATCATCCTCATGACCATACATTCAGAGATCATACGGTTCATCCTCTTGATCTTTTTCTTCCTGACAGCCTATAGCCTATTCCGGGTAAATTACATTATGGCGGTACTCTTCATGACCCCTTATGTGATGATCATGCTGAGCTTCACCGGTGTCAACACCTTTGTGATGGCCAAAGAACGGATATTCGACACATTTCTAGGCGGGATGATCGCCTTTATTTCGAGTTATATCATCTTCCCCAATTGGGAAAGTTTCCAGATCAAAACGAACATGCGGCAGTTATTGATCGCCAATTACAATTATCTTGCCCAGGCGGTCCGTATCCTTTCGGGGGAAACCATCGGCGTGACCGATTATAAACTCGCTCGCAAACAGGTTTACATCTCCTCTGCCAATATGGGGTCCACCTTCCAACGCATGCTTTCCGAGCCTAAATGGCGGCAGAAAAGCACGAAGGATGTCAACAGATTCGTCATCCTCAACCATATTTTATCTTCTTACGGGGCAACCTTGCTGATCCAACTAACGGAAGCAACGGATACGAATTATACAAAGGAACATTTGACCATTCTCAAAAGGATTCTGAACCATATCCAAAAATCCATTGAAACCCTGCATGTGGAGCAGGAGGAAGAATTTACTCCTGTACGCGATTTTCCGGAGCTGACAGATGACACGCTTGATCCGGAAGAATCTAAATTAATTACCGAACAATTACAGTTCTTAAATAAAATTTCCTCAGATTTATATAAATCTACAGTGGATGTAATGGAAAAGGAATCCGTCATTCAACTTGAAAAACTGGAAACAAAAAATGGATAATATATATGATGTCCTCATTATTGGGGCAGGACCGATTGGAATTGCCTGTGGTATAGAAGCAAAGAAAAACAAGCTCAAGCATATCATTCTTGAAAAAGGCTGTCTGGTCAATTCCCTGTACAATTATCCCATCAATATGTCCTTTTTCTCTACTTCCGAGAGGTTAGAAATCGGAGATACCCCATTTGTTACCACGAATCCTAAACCAAAGCGTGCCGAAGCACTGGAATATTACCGTCGGGTGGAGCGAAAATTCGACCTGAACTGCAAGCTATTTGAAGAGGTTTTAAGTGTAAGGAAGGTAGACCAAGTTTTTCATGTCAATAGTAGCAAAGGGAATTACCAAGCCAAAAATGTGGTTATTGCCACCGGTTTTTACGACATCCCCATTTACCTGAATGTACCGGGAGAAGAACTGGAGAAGGTACGCCATTATTACGATGACCCTCATTATTATGCCAACCAGAAGGTTGTTGTCGTTGGAGCAAGCAATTCTTCGATAGATGCCGCCCTGGAGACCTTCCGTAAAGGAGCAGAGGTTACCTTGGTGGTAAGGGGGCCCGAAATCAGCCCGAGGGTTAAATATTGGGTAAGGCCCGATATCGAAAACCGCATTGCTTTTGGCGAAGTGAAAGCCTATTTCAATTCCAACATAACCGCTATCACCGAAGAAGAAGTCGAGATTGAAACCCCTGAAGGAAAGATCATATTGGAAAACGATTTTGTGTTAGCACTGACAGGATATAGACCCAACTTTAATTTTCTGTTGAAACTAGGCATTGAAGTGCCGGAAATAGCACCATGCATCCCGGTCCATAATCCGGAAACCATGCAAACCAACGTCAAAGGGATGTACTTGGCAGGGGTGGTTTGTGGAGGATTGAATACCCACCTTTGGTTTATTGAAAACTCAAGGATTCATGCCAGCCTGATCATGAAGGCTATTTGCGAAGGCCATCAATAAATATCTTGGAGAGTTTTCGTTGCAGATCCAGAATGTAATCGAACTCTTCCTTTGTTGGTGGAAAAAACAGGTTCTTGAATTCTTTCAGGATGCCTAAACGCATGCCCAACATGGAGATCAATAAGATCCTGGCGGTCGTCATCAAATCATCGATAGGTTTTAGCTCCCCATTCTCCACTCCCATTTCCAGGATGGACCTTACCTGTTCAATCTCGCGTTCAAACATCGCCGGCATGGCACATTCTAGATCAGGCGGCATATCATTGCGTAGCGAATAGGTAAATTCAAACACGTTATAATTCTCTTTGATGATATGCAAACGGGTTTCTAGAAATGCATCGATGGCGTGTTGGACGGTTTTTGCTGACTTGATCTTAGCGGTGCTTATTTCCAATAATTCATCAATTGTAGCCTCCATTACGGCAGCAAACAAACTGTTCTTATCCGGAAAATAATAATATAATAATGCTTTGGAGAAAGACAGGTCCTGCGCGATCTCTGCCATCGTTGTTTTGGCAAGACCATAATGAGCAAACCGCTTCTTTGCAGCCTCTAAAATCTTTGTCCTTTTTGCATCCGCACTCTTCGCCATTAGCAATTTAAATTAGTTATTGATTTAGGCTTTGCCTATATTTACGTCTTTAACTAAAGTTAACTAAATTTTTCGAACTTTTAATAGATTCGGTCAAAAAATGAAAAACGAGATCCAGCAAAACACCTCCTTAAAGCAGTTTAATACGTTTGGGATAGAAGCATTAGCCGAACAATACATCAAGGTGGAAGATGAACTTACCCTGACCAGCCTTTATGAGGCCGGACACTTCAATCAACCTTTCTTTGTATTAGGTGGCGGATCCAATGTGTTGTTCACCAAGAATTATGAAGGACTTATTGTACATATGTGCAATAAAGGAAAGCAACATTTCATTCAGAATGATAAGGTATTCGTTACGGCCGAAGCTGGAGAAGTTTGGAACGATCTGGTCTGGTACTGCATCGAACATGATTTCCCAGGTATGGAAAACATGGCGCTCATTCCGGGAACAGTAGGAGCCTCTCCTATTCAGAACATTGGAGCCTATGGACAGGAGCTCATGCATATCTTTTATTCCTGCCGAGCATTCGATACGCAAACCGGAGAATTCAGAACCTTCAATAATGCAGAATGCGAATTCTCGTACCGCGACAGCATTTTCAAGAAAGAATTTAAAGGCCGATTCATTATCTGTAGTGTAACCTACGAATTAGCTTTGTTCGGAACGATCAATACCAGTTATGGGGCGATTGAGGCCGAATTAAATAATAGAGGGATTACTTCCCCAACCATAAAGGATGTGGCCGAGGTGGTATCCTATATACGCGTCGAAAAACTTCCGGATCCTTCTACTGTAGGAAACGCGGGAAGTTTTTTCAAAAACCCCATCATCCCAACCGCACAATTTGAAGAATTGAGAAAACAATTTCCAACGATCGTACATTATCCTATTAATGAGGACGCCGAGAAGTTGGCAGCAGGTTGGTTAATAGAGGAATGTGGCTGGAAAGGAAAACGTGTTGGTGAAGTGCAAGTGTGGAAAAATCAGGCTTTGGTGATCACGAACTGTGGGCAAGCCACTGGAAATGAGATATTCCAAATATCGTCTACTATTGTGGACGATGTACTGAACAGGTTTGGTGTGAGATTGGAACGTGAAGTCAACCTCTTATAAAAGTTTTCCACATTTTCTGTAATTACATATTTTTTTATTAAAATTCAACAAATCTATCCTGAGCGCCCTCAAACCTCGATTATCGTAAAACAAGCGATTTCCTAAAACGAAATTTCCCTCCCTAAATCCTCAACATTTCCACACTTTCTGGAATTTCTCGCACAACTATTGCAATAACCCTTACAGCTAAACGACACGAACATACTCGTTTAGTTACAGGAATTCCTGTCAAATCGCATCATTTAACTATATAAACTACTAATCGTATGAACAAGCTCGATTTTAACACACTTGTCGTCCAACATTCCGAATCGCTAAGAAGTTACGCAAGAAACTTTACTAGAGATGCTGAGGATGCAAACGATTTAGTGCAAGATACGCTACTAAAAGCCGTAACGTATTTTAAGAACTTTAGAGACGGAACTAATCTACGTGGATGGTTGTACACTATTATGAAGAACACATTCATCAACAATTACCGTCGTGTCGTAAAAACGAACTCTTTTATCACGAAAGAAGAGGAAATCTCTCAAACCAACCTGGTGGTATCTGCCACCAAGAACAAAGGCGAAAACAAATTTGTAATGGAGGACATCAATTACGCCTTATCTAAATTATCAGATGAATATTATATCCCTTTTACCATGTATTTCGAAGGATATAAATACCATGAAATTTCAGATCATCTAAAAATCCCTATTGGTACTGTGAAGACCAGGATCCATGTGGCTAGAAAATCAATGAAGAAATCCTTGGCAGCGTATAACGTTGAAATGGATTAAAGAAATATACAAACCTTGAAGACAAAAAAATCCTCTATATTTTTTAGAGGGCACTGAAAAAGTCCCCTTTTAAATTAGGCAAAAAAAGGAGTGGAAAACAACAGTTTTCTGCTCCTTTTTTCGTATCTTAAAGTAGGCTTTAACGGACATCAGGATGCTCTCTACCCAACAAAAAATACAGTTCAGTTCCTATTCGGGATTGTACGATATCATTGTTCCAAAAGACAATCTACTTCGCAAAATCAACGATCTTATCGAGTTCAGTTTTATACATGACGAACTTTTGGAGAAGTATTGCCGGACCAATGGCCGTACAGCAGAGAGCCCCGTCAAGATGTTCAAGTACCTTCTGTTAAAGACGATCTACACCGTTTCAGATGTTGATGTCGTTGAACGTTCCAGATATGATATGTCCTTTAAATACTTTCTCGAAATGACCCCTGAGGAGGATGTGATCAATCCAAGTTCGCTCACCAAATTCCGTAAACTACGATTAAAGGACATGGATCTATTGAACCTGTTGATCAACAAGACCGTAACGATCGCTCTTGAAAAGGGTATTATAAAATCAAGGTCCATCATCGTAGATGCCACACATACCCATTCCAGATCGAACCCATATACCGCATTGGAAGTACTCAAGGAACGCTCCAAGCTGTTGAGGAAAGCGATATATCAGATCGATGGGGAATACAAAGGGCGTCTACCACAAAAGAACGAGTCCAACGACCTGGACCAAGAACTTACCTATTGCAGGGAATTACGGAGAGTGCTGGATCAGGATCAATCCATCAGTGAAATACCGGCTGTAAAGGAAAAGCTGAACCTGTTGAAGGAAACCATCGAGGACACAAAAGAATACTATCTGCTCTCTAAAGATGATGAGGCCAGGCTTGGACATAAAACAGTGGACAGTAGTTTCTTTGGATATAAAACACATCTGGCAATGACCGAGGAACGCATCATCACGGCAGCGGTCGTTACTACGGGCGAAAAAGGTGATGGTCCGGAACTGCCCCGGTTATTGGAGATCAGTAGGCAGAATGGAATGGAAGTGGATACGATTATCGGTGATACTGCATACTCGGGAAAGGAAAACCTGCAGTTGGCAAAGGAACAGAACATTGATATCATAGCTAAATTGAATCCGATAATCAGCCAAGGATATAGGAAAGAAGGAGATCACTTTCAGTACAACAAAGACGCAGGAATGTTTGTCTGTCCAGCAGGCCATCTAGCAATCAGAAAGGCTCGTCAGGGCAAAAAGAACATTTGTAAAAATCAAGCAGACACATATTACTTYGATGTSGARAAATGTAAAGTYTGYCCTCTTAGAGAAGGATGTTACAAGGAAGGCTCAAAAACAAAGACCTATTCGATAACCATTAAATCCGAMCTCCATAAAGAGCAGATGGCTTTCCAGCAAACCGATCATTACCGGAGMAAGTCYARGGAAAGRTATAAGATTGAGGCCAAGAATAGTGAGCTCAAGAATGTCCATGGTTATGRMAGGGCCGATTCCTATGGTATCCATAACATGGAAATGCAGGGTGCAATGGCCATCTTYACKGTAAACTTGAAAAGAATCCTGAAATTGATCTAAAAAAGAGGAATATTGCCTCAAAAATAACATAAATGGGTTGCTGAAAACCTAAATAGCCAGTCATGGTCGACTAAACCTATAAATAGGCCATTAAAAAACAGACTTCCAGAAATCCTTTAAACAAAAATGACCGAGTAAGATAAACACTGTACTCAGTCATTTTTTTAAGACTCATTAAAAAGTTGAGACTTTTTCAGTGCCCTCTATTTTTTATAGAGGATTTTTTTTGGCCGTTTAGGAATGGCCGTTATTTCTTGGTACAGCTAATTATTCGCTGATCTCAAATTTTGATAGCTGAACGAATTGTTGAATACGATCTGAAATCTCTTGTTTAGTCAGGTTCTGCAAACGTTCCGTACCAAATTTCTCTACACAGAAAGAGGCCAATGCCGAACCAAAGATGATCGCATTTTTCATGTTCGTGAAGTTCAGGGATTGTAGTTTTGCCAAATAGCCAATAAAGCCACCGGCAAACGAATCACCTGCACCTGTAGGATCAAACACATCAGCTAATGGAAGAGCTGGTGCTGAAAACACCTGTCCTTCTCCAAATAAAAGCGCACCGTGTTCGCCTTTTTTAATGATCAGGTATTTTGGTCCCATCTGCAAAATTTTATCCGCAGCCTTTACCAACGAATATTCTCCAGCCAATTGTCTTGCTTCAGCATCATTGATCGTCAATACATCCACCTTCTGAAGAACTTCCTTAAGACCATCCATGGCCACGTCCATCCAAAAGTTCATCGTATCTAGAACCACCAATTTAGGTTTGTTTTCTAAACGCTCTAAGGTCGCTAGTTGTACCGATGGAGTAAGATTACCCAATAATAGGTATTCGCAATCTTGGTAAGAAGAAGGTACTTTAGGATCAAAATCGGCCAATACATTCAATTCCGTGATCAGGGTATCCCTGCTGTTCATATCATTGTGGTACTTTCCGGACCAGAAGAATGATTTTCCTCCTGGAATGATCTCTACACCTTCTACATCGATCCCTTTGGAGGTCATGATGCTCAAGTTCTCCTCGCCGAAGTCCTCTCCGATTACCGAAACCAACTTCACGTTTGGATAAAGGTAAGAAGCAGCCAATCCTGCGAATGTAGCAGCTCCACCAACAATTTTATCTGTTTTTCCAAATGGCGTTTCAATAGCATCAAAAGCCACGGTACCAACAATAACTAAACTCATGTACAAAAATCTTTAAATAAAAAAAATGCCGGCATCGAGGCCGGCTTACTTTGTTTTTCTGCTCCTGAAGCTGGGCTCGAACCAGCGACCCTCTGATTAACAGTCAGATGCTCTAACCAACTGAGCTATTCAGGAATCTTTCTAATGACCTGCTGTCATCTTCAAAGTGGTACAAAAATAGAATTTTAGATTTTAATTCGCAAATTTTTTGTAAAACATTTTTTGATTCTCGCGTCATTGCGAGGAGGTACGACGAAGCAATCTTTAAAGTTTGTAGCAATCTTTACCTGTATTATCCATTTTCTTCGGATGGCATGCAACCTAGAGATTCAAAATATGTTTGAATTTGGGCTATAATCGTGGTCTAAGCAAGCTTAAAGGGATCATACCGAAAGTTTGGGGGGTAAAGATTTTTAAGCATATAATTTCATCACTCTGTACAGGAAGAATGTTGTGTCCCTTACGCCACGAAAGACACTCCTAAAAGCTTTGAGTTTTGCATTGAAAGATTCTGCCGAGGCATTGGTGCTTCTGTTATCGAAGTAGTGTAGTATATATTGGTGATGTGCTGCAATGGATCTTGCCACGCTCTCAAAGGAAGCAATGCCCGCATTCTCAACCTGATTGTGCCACAGACCTAGCTTTGTAAAAGCTATCTTTTTGTCCCTGCATTTGTTG
>NZ_PEAZ01000011.1:0-746 GCF_002734245.1 Sphingobacterium sp. 1.A.4 | reverse complement strand
AGAATTAAAAATTTGAACTAAATTTATCGGAAGGTGATGACATTTAGTAACTTAGTTCATTGACCATTCTGCAGTTTGA
Organism: Sphingobacterium sp. 1.A.4; assembly: GCF_002734245.1. Lineage (NCBI taxonomy): Bacteria > Pseudomonadati > Bacteroidota > Sphingobacteriia > Sphingobacteriales > Sphingobacteriaceae > Sphingobacterium > Sphingobacterium sp. 1.A.4. The sequence continues at coordinate 667 of NZ_PEAZ01000011.1, read as the reverse complement.
CCGGACTATCGTATAGTGCATCTTGCCTGTCCCTGAGCTTGGTTCCATAGATTGAGGCATTGGAGTTTGGTACATCTTTTAGATTGTCCGTATGGTAGCCTGCCGTTTATTTTTCCTCTATGGGCTTAATGGTTTCACATTTTAATTGATGTGCCATGAAAATCATTCACGATCATGCTGCGGGGATCGATATCGGTTCACGCAGAATCTTCATCTCCGTCCAGGGGCAGGAGGTCGTTTCCTTCGCCACTTTTACCCGTAACTTTCGCGAAGCCCTGGACTATCTGCTCTCCCATGGTGTGGACACCGTTGCGATGGAGGCCACGGGTTCCTATTGGTTCATCCTTTACGATATCCTCCACGCCGGAGGGCTTGACGTCTGGCTGGTCGACGGCCGCCAGACCAAACAGGTCCCCGGACGGAAGACCGATGTAAAGGACTGCCAATGGATCCAGCAGCTGCACAGCTATGGACTGCTGAACCGCTGCTTTGTGGCCGAAGGGGACCAAAAGGAGATCCGCAGCTACCTGAGGCTGAGGGAGGACCTGCTGCGGAACGCCGCCATGCATGTCAACCACATGCAGARGGCCCTGGTGGAAATGAACATCAGGCTTCCCGAGGTACTGAGCCAGATCCATGGAGCAAGCGGTATGGCCGTCATCGGTGC
>NZ_PEAZ01000010.1:0-779 GCF_002734245.1 Sphingobacterium sp. 1.A.4 | reverse complement strand
TCATTGGTCCTTGAGAGACCCTTCGCAATGTTAATCCCCCTCTCTTATTCCTATCATAAACTTGGACAGTTCATTAGGCCAGGAGCCTGTTTTTACGATTGATAAGTTATGATAAGAGCTGCTGTRATCCACAAATATGATATACAAATATGGTAACAGGTATTGATTGTTCAAAGGATTATTTTGACATTTCTGTCCAATCGGGAGAGAAAGAGGTTTTCAAGGGTCGTTTCCGTAACGACCAAGCGGGTTTTGTGGAGGCCCTGGGCCACATGCACGGCAGCCATATAGCGATGGAGGCCACCGGTCCCTATTACTTCCGSCTGGCAAGGTTCCTCTGGGARAGGGATGAACGTGTCTCGGTCATCAACCCCCTTGTCATCAGGCGTTTTTCCCAGATGACCCTGGCCAGGACCAAGACCGACAGGAAGGATGCCCAGCTCATCGCCAAGTTCACCAGCATGACGGAACCTRCCCAATGGAGGCTGCCGGAGGAACATRTGCTGAGGATCAGGAACCTGGAGGGCTATATCAAGGGACAGAAGGAATGCAGGAACCTTCTAGGGAACCAGCTCCATGCATATGAATATGCTGGGACACTGGACCCCTCGCTCAGGAAGACCATGGAGGAAGGGATCAAAGTTTTTGATGAGAACATCAATGAACATGAAAGACAGATCCAGCAGATCATCATGGAGAATTACGGGGAACTCAACGCGAACCTGCGGAGCATACCGGGAATAGGGCCACGCAGCGCAGCACTGCTTATCATCCTGACG
>NZ_PEAZ01000009.1:0-809 GCF_002734245.1 Sphingobacterium sp. 1.A.4 | reverse complement strand
CTACCATATCCGGCATCTGCGACGATGGATTCACTCTGTTTTCCGTAATGGGACTCAAAGCCTTCCAGGTGTTCGGGCAGGGTTGTGGTATCTGCGGCCGTTTGATGGATGCTATAATGGGTGATGAACTGCTCTTCGGTGCTGATCTGGGTATTGTAGGCCGGTTTAAGCTGGCCATTTTTCATGTGGTCCTCTTTCATCCGCATAAACACGGCATCGGTATCGGTCTTGCTATAACTATTGCGATCTCCCAGTACTTCCAGTTGCTCCTCATATTTCTCCAGTCGGGGCAGATAGTCGTCTTCAAGCTTCCTCAGCTGCCTATCGGTAGATCTATCCACTCCTTTGAGCTTGGCATTGATCGATTTGATCTTTTCCCTCAGCTGGGCACTATCGATGGCCTTGCTGACCTGCTGATCCCCTAATGAAGATTGGTCCCGGCTGATCTGTGCATCGATATCCGAAAGGACCGAAGCGATGTTCGCCTCCAGCTTTATCTTGTTCTTCTCGATCGATTTCTTCCAAACGAAGGTATAACGACCGGCGGCCGATTCGATCTTGGTACCATCTACATACTGGACTTTCAGGCTGACATACTCCATATCATGCAGCATCCGAACGATACTGGCAAACAGCTCCTGTATCTGTCCCTTAAGACGCTTTCCCCTGAAATAATTGATCGTACGGTAATCCGGTGTACTGTTGCCCGAAAGCCACATGAAATGGATGTTCTCGTGCAGGGCGCGCTCGATCTTGCGGCAAGAATAGATATTGCTCAGATACGCGTAGAACAGTACCTTAATGAGCAT
>NZ_PEAZ01000008.1:0-821 GCF_002734245.1 Sphingobacterium sp. 1.A.4 | reverse complement strand
AAAAAACAAGACGTTTCTATTTTTATGAATAGTCACGGTCTTACACTTCATTCTACAATGGAGAGTTTGATCCTGGCTCAGGATGAACGCTAGCGGCAGGCCTAATACATGCAAGTCGAACGGGATCCGGTGGTAGCTTGCTATCATCGGTGAGAGTGGCGCACGGGTGCGTAACGCGTGAGCAACCTACCCATATCAGGGGGATAGCCCGGAGAAATCCGGATTAACACCGCATGACACAGCAGTCCCGCATGGGACCACTGTCAAATATTCATAGGATATGGATGGGCTCGCGTGACATTAGCTAGTTGGTGGGGTAACGGCCCACCAAGGCGACGATGTCTAGGGGCTCTGAGAGGAGAATCCCCCACACTGGTACTGAGACACGGACCAGACTCCTACGGGAGGCAGCAGTAAGGAATATTGGTCAATGGGGGCAACCCTGAACCAGCCATGCCGCGTGCAGGATGACTGCCCTATGGGTTGTAAACTGCTTTTGCCGGGGAATAAACCCCTCCACGAGTGGAGGGCTGAATGTACCCGGAGAATAAGGATCGGCTAACTCCGTGCCAGCAGCCGCGGTAATACGGAGGATCCGAGCGTTATCCGGATTTATTGGGTTTAAAGGGTGCGTAGGCGGCACTTTAAGTCAGGGGTGAAAGACGGCAGCTCAACTGTCGCAGTGCCCTTGATACTGAAGTGCTTGAATGCGGTTGAAGACGGCGGAATGAGACAAGTAGCGGTGAAATGCATAGATATGTCTCAGAACACCGATTGCGAAGGCAGCTGTCTAAGCCGTTATTGACGCTGATGCACGAAAG
>NZ_PEAZ01000007.1:0-862 GCF_002734245.1 Sphingobacterium sp. 1.A.4 | reverse complement strand
AACTGTGTATATATCCAAATAATAAATTAAATTTTCTCCAAATAATATTCTGATTAGGCCGCTTTTGCGATGTAGCCCTTTCCAGATTTTGCGATGGCGAATGCCTGTTTGATCAGTTTGTTCACCACTGCTATGATTGCGACCTTGTAGGGTTTTCCCTTTTCCATCAACCTCCCATAAAGCCCGCTGCAGGCGGTGTTGCTCCTGATGGCGGATATTGCCGCCATGTACAGCACCTTTCTGACCTGGCCCATCCCCATCTTGCAGATATGTCCCTTTCCCCTTACACTGCTGCCGGACTCGAATATCCTGGGCGCCAGTCCGAAATAGGATATCAGCTGCCTGTACCCCTCGAACCGACTGAAACCGTCCGTCAGGATGATAAGCAGTGCTGCGCTGCGCGGGCCGATGCCCGGGATGCTCCGCAGGTTTTCATTGAGTTCCCCGTAATTCTCCATGATGATCTGCTGGATCTGTCTTTCATGTTCATTGATGTTCTCATCAAAAACTTTGATCCCTTCCTCCATGGTCTTCCTGAGCGAGGGGTCCAGTGTCCCAGCATATTCATATGCATGGAGCTGGTTCCCTAGAAGGTTCCTGCATTCCTTCTGTCCCTTGATATAGCCCTCCAGGTTCCTGATCCTCAGCACATGTTCCTCCGGCAGCCTCCATTGGGCAGGTTCCGTCATGCTGGTGAACTTGGCGATGAGCTGGGCATCCTTCCTGTCGGTCTTGGTCCTGGCCAGGGTCATCTGGGAAAAACGCCTGATGACAAGGGGGTTGATGACCGAGACACGTTCATCCCTTTCCCAGAGGAACCTTGCCAGGCGGAAGTAATAGGGACCGGTGGCCTCCATCGCTA
>NZ_PEAZ01000006.1:0-893 GCF_002734245.1 Sphingobacterium sp. 1.A.4 | reverse complement strand
AAAGATTGCTTCGTCGTGCCTCCTCGCAATGAACTGTGTATATATCCAAATAATAAATTAAATTTTCTCCAAATAATATTCTGATTAGGCCGCTTTTGCGATGTAGCCCTTTCCAGATTTTGCGATGGCGAATGCCTGTTTGATCAGTTTGTTCACCACTGCTATGATCGCGACCTTGAGCGGCTTTCCCTTTTCCATCAACCTCCCATAGAGCTCACTGCAGGCGGTGTTGCTCCTGATGGCGGATATTGCCGCCATGTACAGCACCTTTCTGACCTGGCCCATCCCCATCTTGCAGATATGTCCCTTTCCCTTTACGCTGGTACCGGATTCGAATATCCTGGGCGCCAGTCCGAAATATGATATCAGCTGCCTGTACCCCTCGAACCGACTGAAACCGTCCGTCAGGATGATCAACAGTGCTGCGCTGCGCGGGCCTATTCCGGGTATGCTCCGCAGGTTCGCATTGAGTTCCCCGTAATTCTCCATGATGATCTGCTGGACCTGCCTTTCATGTTCATTGATGTCCTGATCATAACGTTTGATCCCTTCCTCCATGGTCTTCCTGAGCGAGGGGTCCAGTGTCCCCGCATGTTCATATGCATGGAGCTGGTTCCCTAGAAGGTTCCTGCATTCCTTCTGTCCCTTGATATAGCCCTCCAGGTTCCTGATCCTCAGCACATGTTCCTCCGGCAGCCTCCATTGGGCAGGTTCCGTCATGCTGGTGAACTTGGCGATGAGCTGGGCATCCTTCCTGTCGGTCTTGGTCCTGGCCAGGGTCATCTGGGAAAAACGCCTGATGACAAGGGGGTTGATGACCGAGACACGTTCATCCCTTTCCCAGAGGAACCTTGCCAGGCGGAAGTAATAGGGACCGGTGGCCTCCATCGCTA
>NZ_PEAZ01000005.1:0-905 GCF_002734245.1 Sphingobacterium sp. 1.A.4 | reverse complement strand
CTGCCGTAACAGGTATGGTTTGGGCTCTTTCCCGTTCGCTCGCCACTACTTGGGAAATCATTGTTATTTTCTCCTCCTACGCTTACTTAGATGTTTCAGTTCGGCGCGTTCGCTTCATTTGATGGCATGTCTTCAACATGCCGGGTTGCCCCATTCGGAGATCCACGGATCGATTCGCATTTGCCGATCCCCGTGGCTTATCGCAGCTTATCACGTCCTTCATCGCCTCTGAGAGCCTAGACATCCCCCGTGTGCCCTTGTTTACTTTCTTCACGTCACCATCCCTTTTGCCAGATGATGCGTTGCTTTGGATCCATGCCCGTGGGCACTTCTCCTCTGTTGTCTTCTCTTGTTATCTCTTTTCTTCCAATATGTCAAAGAACTCTCATCCCTTCCCCTTGCGGGAAGGCCTGTGGAGAATAACGGATTCGAACCGTTGACCCCCTGCGTGCAAGGCAGGTGCTCTAGCCAGCTGAGCTAATTCCCCTTCCGTATCCTGGTAGTCCCGAGCAGATTTGAACTGCTGACCCCTACATTATCAGTGTAGTGCTCTAACCAACTGAGCTACGGGACTAGCTAACCTTCATCTCTCTCTCGGTGACCCCATCCTGGACATCGTCCGGGCGGGCACTTTCTTCTTTATGAGTCTGTTATCCTTATTATGATCTGTTCTGCAGCGAGGCCGGGTACAGGCCCCAGAAAGGAGGTATTCCAGCCGCACCTTCCGGTACGGCTACCTTGTTACGACTTAGCCCCAATTACCGGTTTTACCCTGACACGCTCCTTGCGGTTACATGCTTTAGGTACCCCCAGCTTTCATGGCTTGACGGGCGGTGTGTACAAGGCCCGGGAACGTATTCACCGCGTCATTGCTGATACGCGATTACTAGCGAATCCAACTTCAC
>NZ_PEAZ01000004.1:0-929 GCF_002734245.1 Sphingobacterium sp. 1.A.4 | reverse complement strand
GAAGTTGGATTCGCTAGTAATCGCGTATCAGCAATGACGCGGTGAATACGTTCCCGGGCCTTGTACACACCGCCCGTCAAGCCATGAAAGCTGGGGGTACCTAAAGCATGTAACCGCAAGGAGCGTGTCAGGGTAAAACCGGTAATTGGGGCTAAGTCGTAACAAGGTAGCCGTACCGGAAGGTGCGGCTGGAATACCTCCTTTCTGGGGCCTGTACCCGGCCTCGCTGCATAACAGATCATAGATGATGGATAACAGACTCATAAAGAAGAAAGTGCCCGCCCGGACGATGTCCAGGATGGGGTCACCGAGAGAGAGATGAAGATAAGCTAGTCCCGTAGCTCAGTTGGTTAGAGCACTACACTGATAATGTAGGGGTCAGCAGTTCAAATCTGCTCGGGACTACCAGGATACGGAAGGGGAATTAGCTCAGCTGGCTAGAGCACCTGCCTTGCACGCAGGGGGTCAACGGTTCGAATCCGTTATTCTCCACAGGCCTTCCCGCAAGGGGAAGGGATGAGAGTTCTTTGACATATTGGAAGAAAAGAGATAACAAGAGAAGACAACAGAGGAGAAGTGCCCACGGGCATGGATCCAAAGCAACGCACCATCTGGCAAAAGGGATGGTGTCGTGAAGAAAGTAAACAAGGGCACACGGGGGATGTCTAGGCTCTCAGAGGCGATGAAGGACGTGATAAGCTGCGATAAGCCACGGGGATCGGCAAATGCGAATCGATCCGTGGATCTCCGAATGGGGCAACCCGGCATGTTGAAGACATGCCATCAAATGAAGCGAACGCGCCGAACTGAAACATCTAAGTAAGCGTAGGAGGAGAAAATAACAATGATTTCCCAAGTAGTGGCGAGCGAACGGGAAAGAGCCCAAACCATACCTGTTACGGCAGATATGGGGTTGTAGGACCACGAGA
>NZ_PEAZ01000003.1:0-961 GCF_002734245.1 Sphingobacterium sp. 1.A.4 | reverse complement strand
TTTAGGTACCCCCAGCTTTCATGGCTTGACGGGCGGTGTGTACAAGGCCCGGGAACGTATTCACCGCGTCATTGCTGATACGCGATTACTAGCGAATCCAACTTCACGGGGTCGAGTTGCAGACCCCGATCCGAACTGTGAATGGCTTTTCGAGATTGGCATCACATTGCTGTGTAGCTGCCCGCTGTACCATCCATTGTAGCACGTGTGTAGCCCCGGACGTAAGGGCCATGATGACTTGACGTCGTCCCCGCCTTCCTCTCTGCTTGCGCAGGCAGTCTGTTTAGAGTCCCCACCTTMACGTGCTGGCAACTAAACATAGGGGTTGCGCTCGTTGCGGGACTTAACCCAACACCTCACGGCACGAGCTGACGACAGCCATGCAGCACCTAGTTTCCTGTCCCGAAGGACGCATCCGTCTCTGGATGCTTCAGTAACTTTCAAGCCCGGGTAAGGTTCCTCGCGTATCATCGAATTAAACCACATGCTCCTCCGCTTGTGCGGGCCCCCGTCAATTCCTTTGAGTTTCACCCTTGCGGGCGTACTCCCCAGGTGGATGACTTAACGCTTTCGCTTGGACGCTTACTGTATATCGCAAACATCGAGTCATCATCGTTTAGGGCGTGGACTACCAGGGTATCTAATCCTGTTCGATCCCCACGCTTTCGTGCATCAGCGTCAATAACGGCTTAGACAGCTGCCTTCGCAATCGGTGTTCTGAGACATATCTATGCATTTCACCGCTACTTGTCTCATTCCGCCGTCTTCAACCGCATTCAAGCACTTCAGTATCAAGGGCACTGCGACAGTTGAGCTGCCGTCTTTCACCCCTGACTTAAAGTGCCGCCTACGCACCCTTTAAACCCAATAAATCCGGATAACGCTCGGATCCTCCGTATTACCGCGGCTGCTGGCACGGAGTTAGCCGATCCTTATTCTCCGGGTACATTCAGCCCTCCAC
>NZ_PEAZ01000002.1:0-978 GCF_002734245.1 Sphingobacterium sp. 1.A.4 | reverse complement strand
TCCCATAAAGCTCACTGCAGGCGGTGTTGCTCCTGATGGCGGATATTGCCGCCATGTACAGCACCTTTCTGACSTGGCCCATCCCCATCTTGCAGATATGCCCCTTTCCCTTTACGCTGGTACCGGATTCGAATATCCTGGGCGCCAGTCCGAAATAGGATATCAGCTGCCTGTGCCCCTCGAACCGACTGAAACCGTCCGTCAGGATGATAAGCAGTGCTGCGCTGCGTGGCCCTATTCCCGGTATGCTCCGCAGGTTCGCGTTGAGTTCCCCGTAATTCTCCATGATGATCTGCTGGATCTGTCTTTCATGTTCATTGATGTTCTCATCAAAAACTTTGATCCCTTCCTCCATGGTCTTCCTGAGCGAGGGGTCCAGTGTCCCAGCATATTCATATGCATGGAGCTGGTTCCCTAGAAGGTTCCTGCATTCCTTCTGTCCCTTGATATAGCCCTCCAGGTTCCTGATCCTCAGCACATGTTCCTCCGGCAGCCTCCATTGGGYAGGTTCCGTCATGCTGGTGAACTTGGCGATGAGCTGGGCATCCTTCCTGTCGGTCTTGGTCCTGGCCAGGGTCATCTGGGAAAAACGCCTGATGACAAGGGGGTTGATGACCGAGACACGTTCATCCCTYTCCCAGAGGAACCTTGCCAGSCGGAAGTAATAGGGACCGGTGGYCTCCATCGCTATATGGCTGCCGTGCATGTGGCCCAGGGCCTCCACAAAACCCGCTTGGTCGTTACGGAAACGACCCTTGAAAACCTCTTTCTCTCCCGATTGGACAGAAATGTCAAAATAATCCTTTGAACAATCAATACCTGTTACCATATTTGTATATCATATTTGTGGATYACAGCAGCTCTTATCATAACTTATCAATCGTAAAAACAGGCTCCTGGCCTAATGAACTGTCCAAGTTTATGATAGGAATAAGAGAGGGGGATTAACATTGCGAAGGGTCTCTCAAGGACCAATGA